>JAFUGB010000440.1 GCA_017469605.1 Clostridia bacterium | reverse complement strand
TCCGGAGCATATGACCGGCAAGACCGTGCACGAAAAATAGCGGGGGAAAGGGGCGGCACCCCGCAAAAAACCCCGGCGGCGGGATTGTTCCCGCCGCCTGCATCATTTGTATATCAGCTTTCTGCCCGATTCAGGGCCTGAGAAAATACGCGCTTACATAGCCGGTCTGGCCATTGATTTCCACCTTGCACCAGTTGTCCTCCTGGGACAGCACGGTTACGCTGGTGCCCACGGGATAGGCGGCAATGATGGACTTGTTCAGGCTGGGACCGGTACGGAAGTTAACGATCTTGCCTCCGTTGGGGTTATACAGCTTGGAGGTGTAGGTTTTGGTGGAAGAAGGCTTGGTGGATTTGCCCGCGGTGGCGCTCAGGTACTGGCTGCCCATATAGCCTTTCAGGCCGGCCACCGATACATAGTACCAGCCGCTGCCCTTCTTCAGCACAGTCACGGCGGTGCCGGGCTGGAAGGAAGTGATGATTTCGCCGTTCATGCTGGGCGCGGTGCGCAGGTTCAGGCCCACGCCGGTATTGGTCCGCACATACATGGTGTTCTTGGTGGCGGTGGTCAGGTACTTGCTTTTCATGTATCCGGTTTTGCCGTTGACCGATACCTTGCTCCAGGTGTCGCCTTCCTCCAGAATGGAGAACCAGGTTCCCGAGCGGTATTGTCACAGCACATTTGCATCCATGGAGGCTTTCTGGCGCAGATTCAGGTTGCCGCCCTGCACGGTGGCGTAGGTATCAGCCAGAGCGGGCGCACTGGAAAGCAGCATCAGCGAGCATAGGGCAGCGGACACAGTGCGCACGTATTTCTTTGAGGTTTTCATGGTAAACCCTCCTTTGTTATTTGCGGTGCGTTTGCATCGCTGCCAATAAAACGCTGAAAAATGGCTTGTTCTTCCCAAAAAAACTGCCAATTAATGGTATAAAAATACCTGATTGTTAATATATGACATTTCTTTGCCGATTCCTGCATAAAAACAATAGAAATGCAGGAAAAATTTGGCGAAAAAACAGCTTACTGAGCCGAAAAATTCCGGAACCCCTCGCCCATCACTTCATGGGCGTCAGATACAGTGACGAAGGCATGAGGATCGATGCCTGCCACGATGCTTTTTACCTGCATGATCTGGGCGCGGGTGACCACACAGTAGATCATACCGCGCTTTTCGCCGGTGTAGGCGCCGGTGGCTTCAATAAAGGTGGCGCCCCGGTCCATATCGCTGATGATACGCTGGGCGATCTGGGGGGATTTATCGGAGATGATCATCATCTGTTGCTCGGTATTCCAACCCTTGATCACGGTATCGATCACCTTGGTGGATACATACAGCGCAATCAGCGCTACCAGCGCCGCCTGAATATCAAAAACCACGCCTGCCAGCAGGATGACCGTGCAATCGATGCCGAAAAGGAAGGTGCCCACCGAGATGAACTGGAATCGGTTATGCACCATCTGTGCGGCCAGGTCGGTGCCGCCGGTGGTGGCGCCTGCCCGGAGCACCAGCCCCAGGCCAATGCCCAGCAGGATGCCGCCGAAGATGCTGGCCAGCATGCCGTCGCCGGTGACCGGAGCGCCGGGAAGGATATCGATGAACAGCGAAAGCAGCATCATGGCCATAAAAGAGCGAAAAACAAAGCGCTTGCCGCCCGTCTTATAGCCGATTAAAAACAGGGGAATATTCAGGATAAAGCTCAGCGTACCCACCGCGGGCTTGCCCAGCAGGAAATTCAGCACGGTGGCAATGCCCGTAACGCCGCCGGGCGCAATGTTGTTTGGAACAAAAAAATAGGCATAGGACGCGCCGGCGATCAGCGCGCCAATAACGATCATGCAGTAATCACGGATATAAGGGTAGTATTTGTTCTGTGTCAGTTTCAGGGACATGGCCGATCTCCTTTTGCGCCTCACAGCATCGGATATTGTCTTTATTATAGCATGGAGCGCTGCCGTTGTCAAAAGCCATGTCATATCCCGTCGGCGGGCGCTTGGCGGCGCACAATCATTTGCTATTCAAGTATTTAATAATACCATAATGATTACTAATCGATATTTCGGCCATAAAATGTGCAAAAATGGCAAAATTGGGGACAGTTTTTAAAAACTGCACCCAGGATAATAAAAAATTATAATGAACAATAAAAATATTATTTGAAATAAAAATGGAAATGCAATATAATATAAACCAGAAAATAGCCAGATGATACAGATCGGCCAAAGCCGCAGGGCTTTGGCGGGTGTTTTCATTTTATTTGCGGATTTGGAAGGGGGCCATGGACATGAAGGCAAAAACTGTTGACAGGGAACTGTTTGAAAGCAGCCCTGTGATCAATGCCATTTTTCGCCTTGCTATCCCCACTGTGGTCGGACAGATCATCCTGGTCATCTACAATATGGCGGATACCTTCTTCATTGGCCAGACGGGAAGCGATGCCAAGATCACTGCCGCCACGGTCTGCATGCCTGCGTTCATGTTTTTGTCGGCCATCTCCAATTTGTTTGGCGTGGGCGGCTCCAGCGTGATTTCCCGCGCCATGGGCAGCCGCAACCATACGCGCGTTCGGCAGGCCAGCGCCTTTGCCTGTTGGGGCTGCTTTGCGCTGACGCTGGTCTACGCGCTTTTTACCCTGCTTTTTTCCGATCTGTTTATCAACCTGCTGGGCGGCAAAGCGCCGGAGGCACATCAGTTTGCGAAAAGCTATCTGCTGATCACCGTGACCATCGGCGGCGTTTTTACCGCCATGAGCACGCTGCTGGCGCACCTGATCCGCTCGGAAGGCCGGGCGCTGCAGGCCAGCATCGGCATAATGCTGGGCGGTATTCTGAATATCGCGCTGGATCCGCTCTTTATGTTCGTGCTGCTGAAGCCCGGGCAGGAGATCATCGGCGCCGCGGTGGCCACCACCCTTTCCAATGTGGTTTCCCTTATTTACTTTATCCTGGTTCTCCGGAGCAATCATTCAAAGTCTGGACTGCGCTTTGCGCCATCGCGGGACATGCTGGAGCGGTCAGTGGTGCGCGACGTGTTTAACGCCGGCCTTCCAGCCTGCCTGATGACGCTGATGGAAAATATTTCCTACGCTGTGCTGGATAACCTGATGGCGGCCTATGGCATGGCTTGCCAGGCGGGCTTGGGCGTGGCCAAGAAAATCAACATGCTGGCCCATTGCATCGTGCGCGGCATGGCGCAGGGGGTGCTTCCCCTGATCGGCTATAATTACTCCTCCCGTAACTTTAAGCGCATGAAGCAGGCCGTGCTTTATTCGGGCATCCTGTCGGTGTCCATGGCGCTCTTATGCCTGGTGATCAATGTGATTTTCAGCACGCAGCTGGTTTCCATATTCATCCGTTCGGAGGGCTCCACGGCGTTGGCGGACGGCGCGCTGTTCCTGCGCATCCTGTGCCTGGGCGGGCCCTTCTCGGCCTGGGCTTACACCGTTATTTCCTTCTTCCAGGCCACCGGCAAGGGCGGGCGCTCTTTCCTGCTGGCCATCCTGCGCAAGGGCGTACTGGATATTCCCATGATGTTTATTTTGAATCATGCGCTGCAGGCCTCCGGCATCGTTATGGCCACGCCCATCACCGATGTGATCTGCAGCGTGGTGGCGATGGTTCTGTTTATCAGCTTTCTGCGCACGCACAGCTATAAAACTGAAGCTGTGATGGCCGAAATCGACAGTGGCCGGGATGTTGTAACCGGAGCGTAAAATAAGAATCGCCAATTGGAGAATTCCTATGATCAACAATAAAATGTATTCGCTTTTAAAGGTGGCTGAGACCGGCAGCTTTACCCGGGCGGCGGAGCAGCTGTCCCTGACCCAGCCTGCCGTCAGCCAGCATATCCAATCCATTGAAAAAGAGCTGAACGTGCATATTTTTGACCGGGCCAGCAATGAGCTGCATGTCACGCATGAGGGCGAAATTGTGATCAAGTATGCCAAGCGCATGCTGGCGCTGTACAACAATATGTATCGGGACCTGAAAACCGAAAAGAATCAGATTTCCTCGATCACCGTGGGTATTACCCATACCGCCGAAAGCAATGCCATTGCCGAGGCGCTGGCCCGCTATGTCAATACCCATGAGGGGATGACCATTAAGATCATCACCGATACCAATGCCCGGCTCTACGATATGCTGCGCAATTTTGAATTGGACTTCGCCTTCGTGGAAGGCAAAAGCAACGATTCCGCGCTGCGCTATATGATGCTGGATACCGACAGCCTGGTGCTGGCGGTATCGCCCAACCATCGGCTGGCCAAGCAGAGCATGGTTACCATCCGCGACCTGAAAAAAGAAAAGCTGATCCTTCGCCTGCCCGATTCCAATACCCGCAATCTGTTTGTCTCCTCCCTGGAAGCCCATAATATGAGCGTGGACGATTTTAATGTGCTGCTGGAAATCAATAATATCGCCACCATCAAGGACCTGATCCGCCGGGATATCGGCGTATCGGTGCTGGCCAAGAGCGCCTGTCAGGATGAGCTGAAAAAGAAAAAGATCGTGGTGCTGCCCATCGAAAACCTGAGCATGGTGCGTGAAATCAATATTGTCTATACCCAGGACTTTGAGCATTTCCCCATTCTGGATGAAATCGTGCGGTATTATAATGAAATGAAAAACTGATTCGGGATTGGAAAGCTGGGATTTGCGGGGAGGAAACGCGCTTTCTTCCCGGGGAAGAAAAGTTTGAAACAATGAATTATAAAAAAGCGGACAGCAAACAAACCATCGAAAAAGATGGGAAACAAGAAGGAACAGTTCAGGCGGTTAAAGGATCAGGAGGATCATCCTGAATGATAAAACCTCTTGCCCTGAG
>JAFUGB010000042.1 GCA_017469605.1 Clostridia bacterium | reverse complement strand
TGCCCCCATCATGTTCCGCATCAACCAGACGTCGGGCAATGCCAATAAATATTGCTATCTCGACAATGTCAAGGTCTACTATGAGGACATGTGGGATCCAGAGCCTGTTAAGGGCGAAGTGAATGGTGACGGTGAGGTCAATATTGCTGAGCACTTCATGCTCCTTGTCGTCGCTGTAATGAAAGCCCACGTGATCAAAGCGGATCTCGCCCCGCACATTTTCCAGGGGCTTGGCGCCGGGGGTATCCTTGATTTCGGCTGGCGCGTCCATGATTTCGCAGAAGCGCTCTATGCCTGTCATGCCGTTTTGGAACTGCTCGGTGGATTCCACCAGCACACGGATGGAATTAAGCAGGGTGGAAACGTAAAGCAGGTAGGCGGTATAATCGCCCACGCTGATTTGGCCGTTGATTAGGAACAGCGCCCCGGCCACCACCACGATGATATACATAAGCCCGTCGTGGATGCGCGTGCTGGTGCCAAAGCCTGCCATATAGTGATAGCGCATTTTCTTGAGCCGCAGGAATTCGGCGTTGCCAATGTTGAATTTATCCTCCTCCAGCTGTTCATTGGCGAAAGATTTGACTACCCGGATGCCCAGCAGCGAGTCCTCCACCTGGGCGTTGATTTCGCCCATCTGGTGGCGGCTTTCCTTAAAAGCCTTGCGCATCAGCTTGTTAAAGTACCGGGTAAAAAACACCATGAAGGGCAGCACGGCAAAGATCAGCAGCGTCAGGTAGATGTTCATGCCGCCTAAAATGATAAAGGCGATGATCATTTTGATGCCGGAAATCAGGAAGTTTTCCGGCGCGTGATGGGAAAACTCGGTGATGTCAAAAAGATCGCTGGTGATACGGCTCATGATCTGGCCCACCTTGGTGTTGTTGTAGTAGCTGAAGGACAGCTGCTGCAAATGGTGAAACAGGTCGTGGCGCATATCGGTTTCGATCTTGGCGCCCATGATATGGCCCTCGGACTGCATAAAGTAATTGGCGCCCGCGTCAATGACGCGCAGCAGGATATATAACGCGCCCAGGCGAAGCACAAGGGCAGTGCTCAGCGCGCCCGCGATGCCCAGCGCGCCGTTGGTGATGCGGCGGACGATCAGCGGCAGGATCAGCTCGCACACTGTGGTCAGGCCGGCCGCCAGCAGATCGGCCAGCAGCAGCCATTTGTATTTGTAATAATACGGGATAAAGCGTTTAAGCAGCGTACGGGTGGGTATCTGGCGCTGGGATTCTTCCATGGTGTTCCTCCTGCCGGTTTATTGGGGAAAGATTACATTGTCTGATAAGCGCGTCAGCAATTGCTGAATATCCGCGTTTTCCATGTACAGGCTGAAAGCGGTATCACCGTCGTCATAGTACGCACAGGCAGCGTCTGCGCCCTCTGCCATCAGCAGTGTTTGCCCGCCCAGCGTCCACAGGGTAGAATTATTCAGCGTCAGTTCCTCCCGGCGAAGCAGCTGCGCCGCTTCAACAGGCCGCACCGCGCCGGTGACCAGCCCATCGGAGGATTGCCAGAGCAGCATCCGCGCCCGGAGGGTGCCGATCCCGGCATCGGCCACATAGCCTGCGCCGCTCCGGCTTCCATAGGGCACCTGGCAGCCGAACGCCTGGATCAGCACGTCCAGGTCGGTGCTCCGCACTTCACCGATGGCTTCCTGGGAGACGGGGTCCTGCCGCGGGGTCTCGGTGATTTCACTGCCAAGCACCATACCGGTAAAGAACAGGGCGGCAATCAGCAAAAGCCCAAGCAGGGGCAGAATTTTTCGCACGTTTGGGGTTTCCTTTCCATTAATCGCGGGTCAGCATGCGCACCTCAAATCCGCCGTGTCCATCGGCCAGGATCAGGGCGCAATTGCCCGTGCCGTAGCAGGCGCCGGGATTGAGCATCAGCACGCCGCGTTCATATTCGCAGTGGGGAATATGGGTATGTCCAAAGCAGCAGATCTGCGCGCCGCGGCTTGCCGCGATATCGGCCAGCGTGCCGGTATCGCTTTTAACACCGTAACGGTGGCCATGGGTGATGAAAAAATTGATGCCACCGATGGTCAGCTCCATATCGGTGGGCGCCTCGCTCATCCAGCCATCGCAGTTGCCGCGCACGGCAGCCACCTGCAAAATGCTGCCGCCGATGAAGTCCGCGTCGCCGGCAACATCTCCGCAGTGGATCAGGCAATCCAGCCGGCCCTCGGCCTCCATTTTCATCAGGGCAAATTCCATCTGTCCCCGGTCGCCGTGGGTATCCGATATCACGCCAATGCGCTTCATAGCAGCTTCAGCGCCTTTTCCATGGCGCGGGCCCGATGGCTGATCCGGTTTTTCATTTCGTGGCCCATTTCGGCAAAGGTCTGGCCGTTTTCGTACTCAAAATACGGATCGTAGCCAAATCCGCCGCCGCCCCGGGGGGCAAAGGTGATCACGCCCGGGCATTCGCCGCGGACCACCTGGGTGGGCTTAAACGGCGAGGCAATGGCAATACAGCTGACAAACCTGGGCGTGCGGTTTTCGGCGGGCACGTTTTTCATGTTTTCCACCAGCAGGGCGTTGTTGTCGGCATCGCAATGCTGATCGCCCGCATATCGGGCCGAACGCACACCGGGTGCGCCGTTCAGGGCGTCCACGCTCAGGCCGCTGTCGTCAGCCAGCGCCATATATCCTGTGACCCGCATCACGGTTTCGGCCTTGATGACGGCGTTTTCCTCAAAGGTTTCGCCGGTTTCGTCGATATCCTCAGTAAAGCCCGCATCCCGCATGGAGAGCACGTCGTATTTGCCGTCCAGCATGGTTTTCAGCTCTTCGATCTTGTGCGCGTTGTTGCTGGCCAGCACCAGCTTTTGCTTTTGCCCGATCCATTGCGTTTTTTCGCCCAGAGCGCTCCGTTGCGCCTCCATCAGCCGGCGGCAGCCGCTCTCGCCCAGGTCAATGAGCCGGTTCAGCTTTTCCCGGGAAAAAGCCGCACCCTCGCCCGTGCCCTGCAGCTCAATGAACTCGCCCAGCTCGTTCATCACAAAATTCATATCGGTATCGGCGCTGCTGTCTTCGGTATAGCACAGATCCAGGCAGGGTTTCCCCGCTACCACGCCGGCGCTGATGGCGGCGATTTGGTGCACAATGGGCGATTCCTTCAGCTTGCCCTCGCGGATCAGCTTGTCAATGGCGCAGGTGAGGGCCACAAAGCCGCCGGTGATGGAGGCTGTGCGCGTTCCGCCGTCGGCCTCCAGCACGTCGCAGTCAATGGTGATGGTGCGCTCACCCAGGCGATCCCGGTCAATGGCCTGCCGCAGCGCCCGGCCGATCAAGCGGCTGATTTCCACGCCGCGGCCATCCTTTTTGAGACCGTCCCGCTGCTTGCGGCGGCCGGTGGAGGCAGGCAGCATGGCGTATTCCGCCGTGAGCCAGCCGCAGTTTTTGCCCCGCAGGAAGGGCGGCACGTTTTCCTCCACGGAGGCGGTGCAGATCACCCGCGTTCCGCCGGTTTCAATCAGGCAGCTGCCCGCGGCAGTGGATACAAAGTCAACTGTTATTTTATGCGCTCGCGGCATATCGCATGCGCGCCCGTCATTCCGTTCCATACAATAGAAGCCTCCCAAAATGTATTCATGCAATATTGTAGGGGAAAGGCGGCGCGAAGTCAATCGCCGGGACAGAAAAAAGACGGCCGAAGCCGTCAGGTTAATGGTCCCGCTTGAATTTTTCCACTCCGGCCACCAGCTGATCCAGAAACGCGCTTTCACCGAAGGTGTTGATTTTAAAGAACATGGCCTGGCTGCCGCCCGCCGTAATGGCTGAAAGCCTTACGTCGCCGTCTCGGCCAAACAGCGTCAGCGACAGGCTCAGCCGGTTGCTGCCAATCCAGCTGTAGCGCTCGTATACCCGGGTCACGCAGCAGATATCGCCTGCCGTAAACTGGCTTTCATCCTCCAGGCTGGCGCTGATGCTGCTGCCCAGGATGTATTCGTTCAGGAAAACCTCCAGATCGCGGAAGCTGCAGCGCAGGTGCTCCTCATACCTTGCCATTGTTCCTCCTCCTTTATTCCAGCCAGATAGAATCAAGATAGGCCATGCGGTCCGTCAGGAATGTGCGCAGAAACGCAATGTTTTCATGGAAGTCGGCGCCGGTCTTTACCGGAAACTTGCTGTCGTTGAAGGTGCGCCAGCGGTCAAAGTTCCTGGACGCCGCGCTGGTGAGCAGCGCCTCATAGTCGTTTAGGGACATTAGGCTGCCGGTATCCTCTGTGGGCGCCGCCAAGCCCAGGATAACTTCCAGGCAGGGACGGAACCGATCGCGATAGGCCTCCTTCACCGCCTGCCGGAAGTCCTCATGGGCATACAGCTTTGGGAACCAGTAATACCGCTTGTAATCGTCCACAGCCGTCATTAGGCCTTCCCCGCTGGGCAGGTTGCGCTCCCTGTAATAGCTGGCGGTGTAATTGCCGTAGGCAATGTCGTAGTCCCATACCGGACCAAAGTACAATTTTGCGCTTACGTCGTCGGTATACTTGTACAGGTAGTAGCTGGACTTGTTGCCATCCACGTTTTTG
>JAFUGB010000439.1 GCA_017469605.1 Clostridia bacterium | reverse complement strand
TGGCGGAAAACCACAGGTTCAGGCTGTCCTCCTTGGAAAGCGCCAGGTCCAGGCCGGTGAACAGCCCGGCGTTATAGCTGCGGTCGTCCCAGACGCCCGCTTCGCGGTCGCCGTGCTTGCCCACGTCGCTGCCGAACCATACCACCTTGCCATCCTCCAGCTGACGGATCACGGCGGCTTTTAATTCTTCCATGGTCAGGTTCAGGTGCTTCACGGGCCGGCCGCCCACCACGTTGCCCAGCATGCGGATGGTGAAGGTTTTATGGAAGGGCTTATCGGCGGTGGGGGCGTTGATCACGCTCACCGTTTCATCCAGCAGGCCGCCCACGTACTTTTGGCAGAAGCTTTGGGGCGTGCAGCCTTTTTCCACATGATACTGTTTTTCCCTGTCCACGTATTCAAAGTCAAAGGTCCTGGGGGGCTCGGTATAGCAGCTGCAAAGGAAGCCGTACACCTTTTCGAGCATTTTGGCCTTTTCGGCCTGCAGTTCGGCTTCGGAAGCGCCCTGGGCGGCCATGCGGCGAAGCTTGGCGGCGCATACCTTCATGTTGCGGTTCAAAAGGCTGTTCATGCTGCGGCTGTTGCTGCTCTGGAAGGTTTCGCCAAAGGCATCCTTGGGCACCACGCCGTACTTGCGCACGATGTTGGCGAACATATCCCACTGGCCGCCGTCGTGCACGCCGGTGGTGAGCACAAAGGCCACAGTGCGGTCGTCGGCCGGCAGGTGGGCCGTTTCAAGAATGCTTTCCAGGAAATAATTGGCCCGCTCAAATTTGTCCCAGAAGGCCAGGTAGCTTTGGCTCAGCTCAAACTGTTCCAGGTTGAGCCTGCTTGCGATGCGCTCACGCAGCACGTTGGCGGCGGAGAACAGCCAGCAGCGGCCGGTATGCTGCTGGTTGGTTACCGGCAGGGTGGGAATATTGATGGAAAATTTCTGCTGCATGGCAAAAGCAGCCTTGGAAACAAAAATGACGTCCTTCAGGTCGTGCTTGCTCAGCGCCAGCGTGGCCAGCTGCCGGGCTTCGGAGCTGTTGTAGCTTTCAGACCACGCGCTGAGCTGTTCCTGGGTGATGGGGGTAGCTTTCATGCGGAATCCTTCCTTTCATCGGTGCGTTGGTTTGATTATACTCCCAACAAAAACGATTGGCAAGCCAGTGCCTGCCAACCGTTATGGGTTATTTCTCCTTTTTTCGGGGCGGTGTAACGGGGCCATGCCCGGCTGAAAATCCGCAGTGCATTTGGGGATCAGCGAAAGCGGCGGCCGGTTTACGCGGCGGTCAACAGAACGCGTTATTTCATCAAACCGCCGGAGGCGACGAAATTGATAAAATATCGCTTTTATTCGTCCTTTACCGCCTTATCCAGCGCTTTTCTTACGGCCTCGATCAGCGCGTCGGAGGTGGTGGTGGCGCTGCTGACCGTATCCACATTGGTGGTGTTTTTTTCCAGCATCTGGCCAAAAACACCCTCCACGGCATCGGTAATATAGGGCTCGTCCTCCACGTTGCCGGTGCAGTTGATGCGGTTCAGCTTGCCGTCCTTTACCACCACCGAAACGGTCAGGCGGCCGTTATAGCCGATGGCGTCGCCCTTGTATTTGCCGTCAGGCCAGGCATCGGGCTCTTCATAAAGGGTCTTTGCCGCGGGAACGGCGGCTGCCTCCTGCGGACGGAAGGGCATGAAAATCAGCGTAAGCCCGCCGATCATCAGGGCGGAGCAGATCAGCTGGATGGCCGCGGCGCGGCTTTCCTTCCCGTGCTTTGCCGCCGCGCGGCTCAGCCGCAGGCTGGCGTATACCAGGAACAGCAGCGAATACAGGGCGACATTCAGGATGGCCGTCCATTTGCCTTCCCGGGCCGAGGTGGTATTGAGCAGCAGCACATGGATGAACATCAGCGCGTAAAAGATGTACGCCAGCCGCTGCATTTTTTTCCAGCGCTTGGGCTGCATTTTTCGGCGAACGCACATGAATGAGGTGATGAACAGCGGCAGCATGACCAGGATCATCACGATGGAACAGCATGCCGCCAGCAGCACATTCAGCCGCAGCGAAGCCGCCTGGGTGAACAGGTATACAAAGTAGGTTTTCCCGTAAGCAATGTTGTGCCCCAGGGTCAGGATGCTGGCCATGATGGACAGCTGTCCGCGAATGGGCATAACGGCTTTGCGGAAGGCGCTTTTGTCGGGAACGGCCCCGGCGTACATCACAAAAATAAACAGCGCGCCCGCCAGGCCGCCCTGCAGGAATACGTTGGCCAGTGTCAGGGGAACGCCGGCCAAC
>JAFUGB010000438.1 GCA_017469605.1 Clostridia bacterium | reverse complement strand
CTTTGTGGCCTGCCTGCTGCTGGTAACCATCGGGCCGGCCTTCTTCCCCATCGATCTGTCCTATACCGACGGCACGCAGCAGAACATTGCCCCGGGCTATGATATGATGCGTGTGCCTTCCCGCATTGTTCCCGATATCGTCGAAATCCAGCCGGGCTCCACCTTTGGCTTTGCGCTTACAAAGTCGGGCGAGATCTATTCGTGGGGCAAAACCGATATCACCTCGGTGATCAACCTGGCCGATGTTCCCGAAAACGTGCGCTCGGCGGATATCGCCTTGCTGTCGGTGGGCTCGGACCACGCAGTGGCCGCCGATACGGACGGCAAAATCTACATGTGGGGCAGCAACCGCCTGGGTCAGATGAACCTGCCGCGGGATGTGGACAACCATCAGATCAAACAGCTGATTGCCGGCAACAAATACACCGCGCTGCTGGATGAAGACGGAACGCTGCTGCTGTGGGGCAACTCCAACGGCACCGACCTGAAAATCAAAAAGGCGTTTCAGGGCCAGATCGACCAGGTGGCCCTGGCGGACAATTGCTACATTTCCCTGCTGAAGGATGGCAGCGTGGCCTACACCGGCTATAACGCTTCCGCCCTGCTGTCCAACATTCCCGCCGGCCTGGAATCGGACGTGATCCAGGTTGCCTGCACCGCTTATACCGGCGCCGCGCTGAAAAGCGACGGTACGGTGGTGGTCTGGGGCAATACCTCCAACGGCGAGGCGAACATTCCCGCCCACGACAGCAAGATCATCAAGCTGTACGCCGGCCGCTATCACTATGTGGCGGAGTGCGAGGACGGCTCGTTCATCGCCTGGGGCAGCAACGCCCATAAGCAGTGCGATATGCCCGCCGACCTGGCGAACGGCAAGGCGCAGATCAAAGCGCTGTATGTGGGGTATTACCAGAATTACGCGCTCACCGATACAGGCAAGCTGTACACCTGGGGCCTGAAGGGCTATCTCTTTGGCACGGATGACCTGGGCCGCGACGTGCTGACCCGCATCATCAACGGCGGCCGCATCACCATGACGGTGGGCGCGGTATCCGTGGCGATCTCGCTGGTGATCGGCATCGTGTTTGGCCTGCTGTCCGGCTATTTCGGCGGCTGGGTGGACCTGGTTATCAGCCGTGTGGCCGAGGTAGTCAATTCGCTGCCCTTCCTGCCCATGGCCATGATCCTGTCCACGGTCATCGGCTCCCGGGTGCCCCAGGAGGCGCGCATGTACCTGATCATGGTCATCCAGGGCTTCCTGTATTGGCCCTCCAGCTTCCGCCTGGTGCGCGCGCAGGTGCTGCAAGCCAGGGAAAATGAGTATATCGTGGCCGCCCGCGCCATGGGCGAAAAGGAAAGCAGCATCATGTTCAAACAGATACTGCCCAACATCCTTTCCCAGCTGCTGGTTACGGCCACGCTGAGCTTCGCCACCTGCATGCTGACCGAGTCTTCCCTTTCATACCTCGGCTTCGGCATTGTGGCGCCTACGCCCACCTGGGGCAACATGCTCAAGGGCGCCAACGATTCCACCGTGATCCAGCTCTTCTGGTGGCGGTGGGTATTCACCGCCGCGATCTTTGGCATAACCACGATCAGCATCAACCTGATGGGCGATGGCATGCGCGACGCAGTCGACCCGAAAACTTTGGAACGGTAAGGGGATGGGACGATGACGTTACTTGAATTAAAGGACCTGCATACATTTTTCAAAACCAAGAAGGGCATCGTCAAGGCCGTGAACGGGGTCAGCTACTCGGTGGAAGCGGGCAAAACGCTGGGCGTGGTGGGCGAGTCCGGTTCGGGCAAGTCCGTTTCGGCCATGAGCGTTCTGCACCTGATTGACGATAACGGCTATATCGACAGCGGCGAAATCTGGTTTGACGGCCGGGAAATCTCCAAGCTGTCCATCGATGAAATGTACACCATCCGCGGCATCGAGATCTCCGTGATTTTCCAGGAGCCCATGACCAGCCTGAACCCGGTGTTCACGGTGGAAAAGCAGCTGATCGAGCCGTTTATTGTCCACCAGGGCATGCGCAAAAAGGAAGCCAAAAAGCGCGTGGTGGAAATCCTGAAGGATGTCAAAATCCCCAACCCGGAGATCGTGGCCAAGCAATATCCCTTTGAGCTTTCCGGCGGCATGCGCCAGCGCGTGATGATCGCCATGGCGCTGGCCTGCAAGCCCAAGCTGCTGATTGCCGACGAGCCCACCACGGCGCTGGACGTGACCATCCAGGCCCAGATACTGAAGCTGATGAACGAGCTCAAGCGGGAAAAGGGAACGGCCATTATGTTCATCACCCATGACCTGGGCGTCATCAATCAGATGGCCGATGACGTGGCTGTGCTCTATTGCGGCCAGGTGGTGGAGATGGCCTCGGTGGAGACCATTTTTGACGGCGCCTCCCCCTATCAGCACCCCTATACCGAGGGGCTGATGAAATCCATCCCGCGGCTGGACACCCCGGTGAACGAGGAGCTGGAGGTTATTCCCGGCTCGGTTCCCCATCCGCTGGATTTGCCCGTGGGCTGCAAGTTCTGCACCCGCTGCAAGTACGCAACCGATAAATGCCGCAGCGAAGAGCCGGAATACAAGGAGATCACACCGGGACATATGATCAGATGCCATTATCCCGAGAAGGAGCGACGCCATGGCTGAGAAAAAAGTGCTGATTAAGGCTGTAAACCTGAAGCAGTATTTCCCGGTGGGGAAAAACCGCTTCTGCAAGGCCAACGACGGTATCAGCGTTGACATCTATGAAGGGGAAACCTTTGGCCTGGTGGGTGAGTCCGGCTGCGGGAAGTCCACCTTCGGCCGTACGCTGATTCAGCTGAATAAGCAAACCTCCGGCAAGGCGCTGTATTATGGGCAGACGCTGGAGGAAATTGCCCCCCGGTACGTGAGCAAAACGCTGTCCGGGTATCGCAAGCTGCTGGCGGATTATCACAAATTTGAGCGCAAGGTGCAGGCCGCGCAAAGCGCCTATGACGCCATGCCGGAAAACACCCCCGATCGCTTTACAAAGCTGAACGAGCTGAACATGCTCAAGGCAGACCTGGAAGGCAAGTATTACGACATTGCCAATGTGCTGGGCGGCTTTTTAACGCTGGAGGACCCCAGCGCGCAGGTTCAGCTGCTGAAAGAGGAATACGATATTTGCCGCAAAAGCCGCGGGATGCTGGAAAAGATCCAAACGGCGGATGCCAAGCTGCGCGATGTGGAATACACAATGGAGCAGGCGCGGAAAAGCGGTAAATCGACGGCCCGGATCGAGGGCACGCGCAAAGCCGCCCAGGCCAAGGTGGACCGGCTGCAAGAGCAAAAGAAAAAGCTGGAGGCCCAGCTGGCGCAAAAGCGCCAGGCCATCCAGGCTGCCAGGGAGCAGTATGCCAATGACCCTGCCTTCCAGGAAGCGGAGAGCTATCGGGACGACGGCATTGACCTGTCCCGCCTGAAATACAACGAAATGCGCCTGCTGCGCTCGGATGTGCAGATGATCTTCCAGGATCCCTATTCCTCCCTGAATCCGCGCATGACGGTGGGAAACATCATTGGCAACGGCATGAAAACGCATCACCTGTTCATCAAGGAAAACGGCCGGATGCAGGAGGAAGTGCTGAAGGTGATGGAGCAGTGCGGCTTGCAGTCGTATTTCCTGCACCGCTTTCCACACCAGTTCTCCGGCGGCCAGCGCCAGCGCATCGGCATCGCCCGTTCATTGGCGCTGCGGCCCAAGTTTGTCATCTGCGATGAGGCCGTGTCTGCGCTGGACGTGTCCATTCAGTCCCAGATCATCAACCTGCTGCAGCATCTGAAAAAACAGTCCAACCTCACCTACCTGTTCATCACCCACGACCTGAGCGTGGTCAAGTACATCAGCGACCGCATCGGCGTCATGTACCTGGGCAACATGGTGGAATTGGCGCCGTCGCAGGAGATCTTCAGCAATCCCATGCATCCGTATACCCAGGCGCTGATCAGGGCCATCCCCACGGTGGAATCCCGGGATAAAGAGCTGCATATCCTGGAGGGCGATATCCCCAGCCCGGTGAACCCGCCCCAGGGCTGCAAATTCCATACCCGCTGCGACCACTGCACCGAAATTTGCAAGCATGTGGTGCCCGCTTGGGAGGAGGTTTCCCCCGGCCACTTTGCCGCCTGCCATCATATGCATGAGCTCGAGGCCGCCCGCGCGCCGCGGGCCTAAGCGGAAAGCGTGGAAAAGGAGGACCAACCATGGGCATCTTCTCCCATATGCAAGCCAAAAAGGAAGCAAGGAAAAGATTGGAAGAGGCGCATTTGGCGCGGGTGGAGCAGGCCAAAAAGGAGAAGCTCCAATTTGAAAAGGGCGATAAGCTGGCGCTGTTGATTGCGGCCTTTTTTAACTTCATTTTGCCCATCATGCTTGTTCTTGGGCTGATTTGCCTGATTACCTACTATTTCTTCACCCGCTTTTGATTTCGCCCCGGCCTTTCCCCCGCGGGTGGAAGGTATCGCTGTCAAGAAACTCTCGCACATAAAAAACGGCCCGCCGGAGCATCCCGACGGGCCGCCAGATCATCAACAAACCCAGCGTCGGGAACCTGGGATGCATGAAGGG
>JAFUGB010000437.1 GCA_017469605.1 Clostridia bacterium | reverse complement strand
GGCCATCTTTAAGGCCATGTGCCTCAAGGGTCTCAACGTGGCCCGGCTCAACTTTTCCCATGGCACCCACGCCGAACATCAGCAGAAGATCGATATGATCAAGGCTGTGCGGGAGGAGCTTAACCTGCCCATCGCCATTATGCTGGATACCAAAGGGCCGGAATACCGGATTAAAACCTTTAAGGATGGCAAGGTGGCCCTGAACGACGGCGACAGCTTTACCTTTACCACCCGGGAGGTGGAAGGGGACGAGCACATCGTTTCGGTGAGCTATGCCGGCCTGATCAACGACCTGGAGGTGGGCGACCGCATCCTGGTAAACAACGGCCTGGTGATCTTTGAGGTGGAAAGCCTGGAAAACGGCAGCGAGGCCCATTGCCGCGTGATCACCGGCGGCATGCTCAGCGATCGCAAGAGCATGAGCTTTCCCGGCAAAGTGCTGCGCCAGGCGTTCCTGAGCGAGCAGGACAAGGCTGATTTGCTGTTTGGCATTCAGAATGATGTGGATTTTATCGCCGCTTCCTTTGTTTCCTGCAAGCAGGACTTGATTGATATGAAGGACTTCCTGCACGCCAACGGCGGCGACAATATTGACGTCATCGCTAAAATAGAAAACCAGAGCGGCGTGGACAACATTGACGAAATCTGCTCGGTGTGCGAGGGCATCATGGTGGCCCGCGGCGATCTGGGCGTGGAGGTGCCCTTTACCGAGCTTCCCGCGATCCAGAAATATTTGATTACCAAGTGCCGTATGCTGGGCAAGCGCGTGATCACCGCCACCGAAATGCTGGAAAGCATGATATCCAATCCCCGGCCTACCCGCGCGGAGATTTCGGACGTGGCCAACGCCGTATACGACGGCACCAGCGCCATCATGCTCAGCGGCGAATCGGCTGCCGGCAAGTATCCGATTGACGCCGTGCGCGTCATGAGCGAGATTGCCGAGGAAACCGAGCGCCATATCGATTTTACCCAGCGCTTCCATACCCAGGCGTTCAAGATTAAAAACCGCGTGGACGCCATCAGCCATGCCGCGTGTACCATGGGGATTGATCTGAACGCCCGGGCCATTGTGGTTACCTCGCTCAGCGGCATGACGGTGCGCATGGTTTCCCGTTTCCGCGCGCCCACCGATATCGTGGGCCTGGCCACCAATAAAAAGGCATGGTATAAGCTGGCTCTGTCCTGGGGCGTGCTGCCCATGCTTACCGAGCAGTTCCCCAGCATGGACGTGCTGTACTATTACGCCGTACGCGCTGCCCGGGATGCCCTGGGCCTGCGCAAGGGGGATACCATCGTGATGACCGGCGGCGATACCAGCGGCGCCAGCGGCAATACCAACGTACTGCGCATTGAAACCGTGCCGTGATCGGATCAACTCAAACAGCGCTTGAGCCGGCGGATCAAGGAACGTTTGCTGCCGCATCAAGCGCTGTTTGCTTGCCTTTTGGGGGCCGCAAAGGCTACACTTGCGTCATCACAGCGCAAGGAGGCCGCTTTCATGCTGGATCAGCCCAACCAGATCTTTGACAGATCTCCCCATCGCCTGGAACGGGGAAGCGCCTATATGCCTTATACAGGCGTTGCGCCTATTCCCTTTGGGGCGCACCCCGGAAACAGGCCGGCGGGATTGCCAAGGCTGCTTGCTCGTATCCGGCACGTGAAGGGCGCCGCGCTTGCGCTGTCCAAATCGCAAGGAGGAAAAAACGATGGAAAACACCCATGAACCCATCCAGGAGAACGCTATGTTTGATATGCGAAAGACCGGGGCCATCCTGTCCCAGCTTCGCCGGAACGCCGGGCTGACCCAGGCTGAGCTGGCCGAAAAGCTGGGGATCAGCTACCAGGCGGTGAGCAGCTGGGAACGGGGAGCCAGCATGCCCGATATTGGCAAGCTGGTGGACCTGGCCCGGACGCTGGGCACCACGGTGGATTATATCCTTACCGGGAAAAAGGCCGAGCCTGCGTCGGAAGCGCCGCGGGCCGAACCGCAGCCTGAACCCGCCCAGACCGAGGACGCGCCCGATGAGAAAAACACGCACATCCATATCAATATCGATGCCGGTAAGCTTCGGAAGGATGACAGCCGTCCCACGGTGATTTCCCGCAGCAGGAACAAGGCCCGCGCAAACAGTCTCTCTTCGCTGTTCGCCCTGGCGCCCTTCCTGGATCAGGAAACGCTGGACAGCACGGCGCTGAACGTTGAAGGCCCCATCGACCTGGGTATGCTGGTGGGCCTGGCGCCCTTCCTGTCCACCGAAGCGCTGGACACGCTGGCCGAGCGCTGCGACGTGACCAGCGACACCGGCCTCATTGCCGGGATCGCACCCTTCCTGTCCCAGGAAATGGTGAGCCGCCTGTTTGCCCGCTGCCGGGAAGCGGCCAACCGGGAAATAGCCCGGGAGCAGGGCGAGGAAAAAGCCGGGAGCGGCCTGATGCGGGTGATCGACTGCTGCGATTCCGACGAGATCCTTGAATTGGCCGATCAGATAGCCGACAGACTGGACAGCGAAAGCATGTACAGGCTCATTGAACGCTGCGATTGCGATGAGATTCCCGAGCTGGCCGAAACGCTGGAGGAATATTTGGATGACGAGGCCATCCGCTGCCTCATTGACCACTGCGATTCCGATGTGATCCCTGAATTGGCGGAAAGCATAAAAGCGCGCCTGAACGAGGAGCATATTCAGCGACTCGTCGAGCGCTGCGATTCGGACCGCATGATGCAGCTGGTGGAGGTCGTGGCCGATCATTTGGGCGAAGGCCAGGCAAGCCGGATCCTGAAGCGGATGCGGGAAGACTAAGAAAGCCTGCGCTTTTCGGGCGATGAAAATCGCCCGTTTTCTTTTGCGTGCATCTATGCTATAATATGGAAAATCTATTCCATCAAGGAGCCTGTATGAAAGTTGTTATCATCGATGCCCAGGGCGGCGGCGTGGGCCGGATGCTCACGGAACAACTGAAAAAAGCGCTGCCGGAGCAGCCGGTGATCGCGCTGGGGACCAACGCCCTGGCCACATCGGCCATGCTGAAGGCCGGGGCGGATCAGGGCGCCACCGGCGAAAACGCCATCCGCGTCACCGCGGCCGGGGCCGATCTGATCCTGGCGCCCATTGGCATGCTGCTGTGCGATGGCATTCTGGGTGAGGTAACCGGCGTTATGGCGGCCGCCATCGGCAGCGCCAAGGCCCATAAAATCCTGGTGCCCAGCGTTCGCTGCGGGGTAACCGTGGCGGGAACCGCCGCCCTGCCCATGGCCGAATATATCAGCCAGGCAGTGCGTGCCGCCGTGGAATACATACAGAAAGAGGGAGGCCCGGCATGACCGGAAGCCTCCCTTCATCAGTGTTACTTGGCGATATCAATATTAACGCCTTTCAAGCCCACGTGGGCGCCGCTTTTGGCTTCGTTGGATTCCGGATGGGCCAGCAGCCATTTGTTGCGGGCGGTCATCCAGCGATCTTCCTCATTTTGAGGCGCGTAATCAGGTTTTAAGGTGTTGGTGCCCCGCGGCAACCCCACGGCCACCCGGAAGCCGTCTCCGGTCACCTGGCAGGGGGCGTAATGCAGGGAGGTGGCATATACCTCCACCGGCACGCCCTTGGGCACGCGGAAGGCTTTCACGCAGGCAGTGTCCAGCGTGCCGTCCAGGATCTCCTCCTGCTTGGCCAGCAGCAGCACAAAATCGCCCGTGCCGATATTGACCTCGCTGTCCCGGTGGTATTCCAGGCAGTTCAGCTTGGTATTATGCCCCCAGCACATGCCCAACTGGATGGGCATGCCGCCATAGGCCCTGTCCCGGAACTGGAGGAATACCCGGCACTTTTCCAGCGATTCAATGCCGGGCTCATAGGCTGTGCCTTCCTCCGGCAGCGCAATTTTTTCCATGGCCTCCAAAAGCTCCGCTGTGTCATAGCCCTCCAGCACCTTGCCGTAGGCCTTGAATTCCGGATCGGTGACAGAATAAAATTTCATGGTATTCCTCCTGTTTGCTGCTGTTTTATGATGGTTACCATTATAGCATAGATCCTGAATTTCGCCAATAGCGCGCGCTTTACTTTTGGCCGCAAATATGCCATAATATCGGCAGTATCAAGAGGAGGTGCAGCATGGCAGGACAGCTTTGGGTTCGTGTTATTAAAAAGAATAAAATCATAGAAAGCCGCACCGCGCCCTGTACCTATGAAACCTGGCAGGAGGCGCTGGATGAAATCTGCCACGCGCTGGATATCAGCCGCCCGATGATCATTCCCCGGCATGAGCGGGATTGGGAGCAGTTTGGGCTTACCAACTTCCTGCCCGAGCATTTTGTGGACAGCGTACAGTTTGATAAAATGGAATTGCAGTATATCGATCCTGACAAAAAGAAGCAGAAAAATTTTTACGCCGAGCTGTGACGGAACTGATCGAAGAATTGGGATTTGCGGGGGAGGATACGCGCTTTCTTCCCAGGGAAGAAAAGTTTGAAACAATGAATTATAAAAAAGCGGACAGCAAACAAACCATCGAAAAAGATGGGAAACAAGAAGGAACAGTTCAGGCGGTTAAAGGATCAGGAGGAACAGC
>JAFUGB010000436.1 GCA_017469605.1 Clostridia bacterium | reverse complement strand
TCACCATGGATTTCCAGAACGATGCCGAGTTCGTGGGCGGCTGCATTGCGGGCGGACGGCGCTACTTCCATATCAACGCCAACGGCGATATGGATCCCTGCGTATTCATCCATTATTCCGATTCCAACATCCGGGAAAAGACCATTCTGGAGGGCCTGCGTTCCCCGCTGTTCCAAGCTTACCATGACGGCCAGCCCTTCAATGAGAACATGTTTCAACCCTGTCCCATGCTGGAAAATCCGCAAAAGCTGCGCAGCATTGTGGAAAAGACAGGCGCGTATTCCACCGACCTGCAATCCCCCGAAAGCGCTGACCATCTGTGCATGAAGTGCGATCACTACGCCGCCTGCTGGCAGGAAAAGGCCGACCAGCTATGGCGGGAGATCCCCGCGGAGCGCAGGGAGTATGTGCTGGAGCACAACGCCAAATGACATTTCCCTGGAAAACATCAGAAATACACCAAAATGCAGCGCAAGAACAGCGCTGCATCTTGTTTTTGGCATTTTAGATGGATAAAATAATGATTGTTGATTTGTATACAAAGAAGAAGGAGGCTTTTCTATGAATGCATATGTGAAACGCGTTTACGACGGCCTGTGCGCCCGCAACGCCCATGAAAAGGAATTTCTGCAGGCGGCGGAGGAAATGCTCACCTCCCTGAGCCCGGTATTTGACAAGCATCCGGAATATGAAAAAGCCGGCCTGCTGGATCGCTTTGTGGAGCCCGACCGGGTGATCATGTTCCGCGTGCCCTGGATAGACGACAAGGGCCAGGTGCAGGTCAACCGCGGCTACCGCGTGCAGTTCAACAACGCCATTGGCCCGTACAAGGGCGGCCTTCGCCTGCATCCCAGCGTCAACCTGTCCATCATCAAATTCCTGGGCATGGAGCAGGTGCTCAAAAACAGCCTTACCAGCCTGCCCATCGGCGGCGGCAAGGGCGGCAGCGACTTTGACCCCAAGGGCAAGAGCGATAACGAAGTGATGCGCTTCTGCCAGAGCTTCATGACCGAGCTGTACAAGTACATCGGCAAGGACGAGGACGTGCCCGCCGGCGATATCGGCGTAGGCGCCCGTGAAATCGGCTTCCTGTACGGGCAGTACAAGCGCATCACCGGCCTGTATGAGGGCGTGCTCACCGGCAAAGGCCTGGCCTACGGCGGCAGTCTCACCCGTACCGAAGCCACCGGCTATGGCCTGTGCTACTTCACCCGCGCCATGCTGCGCAAGGCCGGCAAGAGCTTTGAGGGCCAGAAGGTTGTCATCTCGGGCAGCGGCAACGTGGCCATCTATGCCGCCGAAAAGGCCACCCAGCTGGGCGCCACCGTCATTGCCATGAGCGACAGCAACGGCTACGTGGTGGACGAGAGCGGCATCAAGCTAAACGTGGTCAAGCAGATCAAAGAGGTGGAGCGCGGCCGCATCAAGGAGTATGCCGCACGCGTGCCCGGCGCTGTTTACACCGAGGGCTGCCGCGGCATCTGGACCGTCCCCTGCAATATTGCCCTGCCCTGCGCCACCCAGAATGAATTGGACATTGAGGGCGCCAAGGCGCTGATTGCCAACGGCGTGATCGCCGTGGTCGAGGGCGCCAACATGCCCACCACCCTGGATGCCACCAAGGCTTTGCAGCAGGCCGGCGTGCTCTTTGCCCCCGGCAAGGCCAGCAACGCCGGCGGTGTGGCCGTCAGCGCGCTGGAAATGAGCCAAAACAGCCTGCGTCTTTCCTGGACCTTTGAGGAAGTGGATCAGCGCCTGGTTGGCATCATGGAAAACATCTTTGCCAATGCCGCCGCCGCCGCCGCCGAGTATGGCGAGCCCAACAATTATGTGCTGGGCGCCAACATTGCGGGCTTCCTGAAGGTAGCCACCGCCATGATGGCCCAGGGCGCGGTGTAACCCAAAAATAAATCCAGCCCGCTTTTCACTGCAATCCTGCTGTACGCCATCGCGTTCAACATTGAAAAATTGCACGCCAAAGAACAAAGCGGCAGGCTGAAAACCATGCTGTTCTTTCCTGATGCTGCATAGGTTTCAGGGAACTGATGCTAAAACCTGATT
>JAFUGB010000435.1 GCA_017469605.1 Clostridia bacterium | reverse complement strand
TAACCTATGACGCCAATGATTCCATCACCGCCGTGGCCGGGGGCGTGCGCGCCCTGGGCTATGACCTGAGCGAGGAAGAACTGGCCAAAGTATATGAGGAATTTCTTCGGCTGGCCGCCAAGAAACCCGTGAGCCGGCGGGAACTGGACGCCATCGTGGCCGCCAGCGCCATGCAGGTGCCCGCCACCTATCTGCTGGAAAGCTATGTAATCAACAGCGGCAACATCATCACCAACACCGCCTGCCTGCGGCTGAGCCGTGACGGCGTAAGCCAGGAGGGGATTTCCACCGGCGACGGCCCCATTGACGCCGCCTTCAAGGCCATGGAAAGCGTCACCGGACGGCATTACGAATTGGAGGACTTTCACATCGACGCCGTGACCGAAGGCAAGGAAGCCATTGGCCGCGCTATTGTGCGGCTGCGCAGCGAAGGCAGGCTGTATTCCGGCAGCGGCGTATCCACCGACATCGTCAGCGCCGCCATTCGCGCCTACCTGGGCGCGCTGAACAAAATCGTATATGAGGAGATGGAGCAATGAGGCTGTGTTTTTCCACCAAGGGCTGGCATGACGCCAGCTGGGAAGATTTTCTGACCGCCGCCGAGGACCTGGGGTTTGAGGGCATCGAAATCCACAACCTGTCCGCTCCCGCCATGAACCGCAAGGGCGGTCCGGCGGATGCCAACGCCGCGGCAGCCGCCTACCGCGCGGTATACGACCGGCGGCTGTCCATCCCTTGCATTGATACCACGGTGGATTTATGCGATCAGGAACGGCAGGGCGAGCTTTTCCGGGAGGTTGTGAACTGCGTTGAAGCCGCCCGCCGCCTGCACGCCCCCTATGTGCGCCTGCACACTGCCTGCGGCGAGGCGGGGTTTAATGAAGAAGCGGTGCATGCCGCCCTCTCCTTTGCCATGCCCATTGCCCAGGAAAACGACGTGGTGCTGCTGATAGAAACCATGGGCGTATACGCCGATACCGGCAGGCTGCGCGACCTGCTGGACAGCTACGCCAGCGACAGCCTGGCGGCGCTGTGGGATTTCCATTATCCTTACCGTCTTCACGGTGAAACACCCCAAACCTCGGTCACCAACCTGGGTGCGTACATCCGCCATGTGCATATCAAGGATTCGCTGGCCGATGAAAAGGGCCTTCTCACCTTCCAGCTGATCGGTGAAGGCGATCTGCCTGTTGATCTCCTGGTAAAGGCGCTGGATTCGTTGGACTATGACGGCTTTATTTCCCTGGAATGGGATCCCGCCTGGCTGGACGACCTGAACGATATGACGGTGGTCTTTGCCCACTTTGCCGGCTTTATGAGCCGCTACGGCAAGGAAGAAGAAAAAAAGACCCTGTACAGCAACAAGCTGCACACCGGCCACTTTGTATGGCCCAAGGAGGCGCTGATCAACTGCACCTTCAGCCAGGTCCTTGATCGGATGGTAGAGGAATTTCCCGATCAATACGCCTTTAAATACACCACGCTGGATTATACCCGCACCTACAGCCAGTTTCGGGATGACGTGGACGCCTGCGCCAGGTCTTTGATTTCCGTGGGCGTGCGGGCCGGCAGCAAGGTGGCGGTATGGGCCACCAACATTCCGGCCTGGTACATCACCTTCTGGGCCGCCACCAAGATCGGCGCCGTGCTGGTAACGGTAAATACCGCCTACAAGATCCACGAAATCGAATACCTGCTGCGCCAGAGCGATACCCACACGCTGGTCATGATCGAAAAAAGCCAGGACAGTGATTACGCCGCCAGCATCCGGGAGCTTTGCCCCGAGCTGGAAGGCACCGCCGCGGGCAGCGCGCTGCATGCCAAACGCCTGCCCTTCCTGCGCAATGTGGTTACCGTGGGCTTCCGCATGAAGGGCTGCATCACCTGGGAAGAACTGCTCTCCCGCGCCGGCAGCGTGCCCGAGGAACAGCTGCGCCGCATGGCCGCCCGGGTGGATATCCACGACGTATGCAATATGCAGTACACCAGCGGCACCACGGGCTTCCCCAAGGGCGTTATGCTGACCCATCACGCCGTGGTCAACAACGGCAAATGCATTGGCGACCGCATGGATCTTTCCACCGCCGACCGCATGATGATCCAGGTGCCCATGTTCCACTGCTTCGGCATGGTGCTGGCCATGACCGCCAGCATGACCCATGGCGCCACCATCTGTCCCCTGCCCTATTTCAGCGCGCGCAACGCGCTGGCCTGCATCAACCAGGAACGCATCACAGCCTTCCACGGCGTGCCCACCATGTTCATCGCCATGTTCAACCATCCCGATTACCGCAAAACCAATTTCAGCTACATGCGTACCGGCATCATGGCCGGCGCGGGCTGCCCGCCCGAACTGATGCGCCGTGCCGCCCAACCCGATGAGATGAACATGCGGGGCATTGTATCGGTATACGGTGAAACCGAATCTGCCCCCGGCGACACCATGAGCGAATTGGATGATCCGCTGGATGAGCGCTGCGAAACCGTGGGCCGCGCTTTCCCCCACGTGGAATGCCGCATTGTGGATCCCGAGACCGGCGAGGAATGCCCGGACGGCGTGAACGGCGAGTTTGTGGCCCGGGGCTACAACCTCATGAAGGGCTATTATAAAATGCCCGAGGCCACTGCCGCCGCCATCGACAAGGATGGCTGGCTGCATACCGGCGATCTGGCCTGCCGCCTTCCCAACGGCACTTACAAGATCACCGGCCGGCTCAAGGACATGATCATCCGGGGCGGGGAGAATATATATCCCAAGGAAATCGAGGAGTTTATCTATACCCATCCCGCGGTCCAGGATGTTCAGGTGATTGCCGTACCCGACAGGCAATACGGCGAGGAAATATGCGCCTGCGTGATCCTGAAAGCGGGCCAAAGCCTGACAGAGGAGGAGCTCAAGGATTATGTGCGCCGCCATATGGCCCGGCATAAGGTCCCCCGCTATGTGCGCTTCATGGAGGGCTTCCCCATGAACGCCGCCGGCAAGATCCTGAAATACAAAATGCGCGAAGAAGCGGCGGCATACTTTGGCGTTTCCAAATAAATAAGCTTTCCGTTTTATAAACACGGCGGGGATCCGATCTCCGCCGTGTTTTCATTCTATCGTTTTTTGTAAAACATGGGGGAAAAAGCACGCTTTTTGTGCAAGAGAGCACAAATTAACAAGCTGAAACGCAATGTATAAGAAGAATACACCATCGCATACATTGTCTAAAATCTAAGTATCCATCATAATATATTTAACCAGGATTTTTCCCTGTTTATCGGTTCATTTCCGCTTCCTTATCTCATCAGCCATCCGAAAGGCGCAACCATTTCTTCATACGGAAGGAGGGGCGAACGTGGAAAAGAAACGAAGCTCCACCGACACCTCAAACCGCAAACGCTTTCCTGATGGTTCCCGCAATCCTCAGGCGAAACAGGAATTTGTCACTTATATTGATCATTCTTCTATTCGCGTGCGGGTCACGGAAAAAGACCCCAACCGGGAAGACCACTGGCATTCAGCCACAGAAATTATGCTGCTTACCCAAGGGGAAGCGGTATATACCCTGCCGGAAAAGACCTACCGCGTAACAGATGGGCAGATCCTGATCGTGCCGGCGGACTGCCCTCATGCCCTGAAAGAAAAGGAAGGCAACAAGCGAATCCAGTTTCTTTTTGAACCTACTTACCTTCTGCATCTCCGGGATATGTCGGTGATGTCCCCGCTGATCAAATGCCCGATCTACCTGAACGACGAAAGCGATGCCCACCGCCAGGTGCGGGAGCTGTTGCTCAAGGTAGCCGCCTGCTATGAGCAAAAACAGCCCATGTGGAATTCGCTGTGCTATTCTTACCTGCTGCAGATCTATGTGCTGCTGGGACGGCATCAGCTCAATCAGGAAACACCGCTTCAGCGTCTTTCCGATCGCAAAGCCATCGATTCCGAAATCATGAACAGCGCCCTGACGTACCTGAACCAGAATTACATGTACGATATCACGCTGGAAGACGTGGCGGCCTACGCAGGCTTCTCCAAATACTATTTTTCCCGGATGTTCAAGCAGTTTTTCGGCTTTTCCTTCTCGGAGTACCTGTGCAAACGGCGGCTGGAGGTAGCGGGCGACCTGCTGACCCATACCAACCGTCCGATCCAGGAAATTGCCATCTCGGCGGGGTTTGGCAGCGTGGGCACCTTCAACCGCATCTTCCGCGCCTCCAAAAACTGCACGCCCTCTCAATACCGGGCCATGTACGGCGATTTTTGACAGCAGTTCCATAAAGGAGCTGCTGCGCTTTGGATTTGAGCGCAGCAGCCCTTTTTCTTTGAGAACGTTTACATGTCATCAACGCACGCCTTACAATCCAGCGCGGTCAAGCAGTGCCTGAAAGCTGCCGTAGCCCATGATTTGGGGATCATTGATATCATAGCTCTTACAGGCAACCCCCTGGGAGGTATTGCCCTCCACGGTATAGACAATGCCGTCGGAATAGCTGTCCACGATCCCGGCGTGGGTAGGCGTGCCCTTTCCGCGGTAATCCATAAAAATAACATCACCTTTATCAGGGGTATATCCCGCTTCCAGCGATCGGAGCGCGCCCACATCCGCCATATAGGTGATCAGCGGCACAACGCCGCCCTCATAGGGCATCACGGTTTGGGGAATGTTGGCATAATGGAGGCAGAAGGAGATAAACATAACGCACCATTCGGAATAAGGCGCGCCAAACCAC
>JAFUGB010000434.1 GCA_017469605.1 Clostridia bacterium | reverse complement strand
TCGTGGGCGTGGAGTGCGCCCATGAGGGAATGCTGCGCCTGGATGAATACCTGCCCTACAGCGCCCATTATGGCTGGCTTCGGGGCCGCAACGCCCTGGGCGACGCCACCATGCAGGGCATCGTGAACGAGCTCAAGCCCTATATCGACAGCGCCTTCCCCACCATTCCCTTTCGGGAATGTACCGGCATTGCCGGCTCCAGCATGGGCGGCCTGATGGCGGCCTATGCCGTGGTGCGATACAATCATCTCTTTTCCAAGGCCGCCTGCCTTTCCCCCGCCCTGGGCTCTGTATCCGGCATGCTGTGGCACGAAATGAACCATACCGCACTCAGTCCCGATACCCGCGCCTATTTTTCCTGGGGCACCCTGGAAACCGATAAGATAGAAAACCCCTGGATCGAGGATAAAAAGAGCTGGATCTATAAAACCTGCCGAACCACCGCCAATAAGATCATCGCCCAGGGCGGAACGGCCAGGCTTTATTGCCAGATTGGCGGACATCACTGCGAAGCTGACTGGGAGAAGCAATTGCCGATCTTCATGCCATTCTTGTGGCAGGAATGAGCGCAACAAAAAAGAGCTGCCCACAGAACAGCTCCTTTTTGATTGCCCGCTTTCTCAGCGGCCCAGCAGCTTATGCACTTCAGCGATCTGCTCAGGTGTGAGATCCAGGTTATCGCTGTTGGCCGAACCGGTGCTGCTGTCCTCGATCAGGGCCAGCTTGGTATCGTGCTCGGTCACGGTATTGTGCCACAGTGTGCGGGGAATGTTGTATACCTTGAGCGGCTCCATTTCCACTGCTTCGATCTTGAGACCGTTTTCGGTCTCATTGGCAAACAGCAGCGTGCAGCGGCCCTTGAGCAGGATGAACAGCTCATCGGTCTCGTTATGGCGCTCCAGGTTGTTGATGTTGGCGATATCGTTCATGGGCTTCCAGTTCTTGATGCCAACCATCCATTTTTCATTTTCAAAAACGCGGGTCATGCCCTCGCCTTCAAACCGATACTGCAGGATTTCCATGGCGGAACGCTTCCTTTCTTATGCCTTGCGGGCAATCACGCGCTCGCTGGCTTCTACGATTTCCTTGTCGGTCAGGCCATACGCTTCAAACAGCTTCTGCGGCTTGCCGCTCTGGCCAAAACGATCCATGATGCCCACCCGCTCAAAGGGAGCATTCATACCGTCCGCCAGCACTTCGGCCACGGCGGAACCCAAGCCGTTGATGATGGAATGCTCTTCGGCGGTGACCACGGCGCCGCACTCCTTGGCGGCAGCCTTTACGGCTTCTACGTCCAGGGGCTTGATGGTATGCATATCGATCACGCGGGCGCTGATGCCCTTTTCGGCCAGCTTGTCCGCGGCGATGATGGCCTGGGGCACCATGATGCCGCAGGCAATAATGGCCACATCCTTGCCGTCACGCAGCACATTGGCCTTGCCGATTTCAAAGGGCGTGCTTTCATCGGTGCAGATGTCAGTAGGCAGGCGGCCGGTGCGAATATACACGGGGCCCTGGAACTTGGCAGCCGCAAACACAGCCTTTTCCATTTCGGCGGCGTCCGCGGGAACCAGAACGGTCATGTTAGGCAGGCCGCGCATGAGGCCGATATCTTCCACCGCCTGATGGCTGCCGCCGTCCTCGCCGCAGCTGGGGCCGGCGTGGGAGCAGCCGATCTTCACATTGGCCTTGCTGTAGCAGATGGCATTGCGGATCTGTTCAAAGGCGCGGCCGGCGCCGAACACGGCAAACGTGCTGGCAAATACGGTATATCCGCTCTGGGCCAGGGCCGCGGAAGAGGTCATCATATTGCCCTCGGCAATACCAAAGTTATAGAAACGGTCGGGATACTGATCCGCAAAGAACGCGGTCATGGTAGCATGGGCCAGGTCCGCGTCGCAGACCAGCACTTTATCATCCACAGCGCCCAGCTTCGCCAGCGCTTCACCGTAAGCGATACGGGTAGATTTCTTCTCAGCCATGATTACACCTCCAACTCGCGGCATGCCGCCTCGTACTGCTCCTGGTTCATGGGCTTGCCATGCCAGCCCACCTGGTTTTCCATGAAGGAAACGCCCTTGCCCTTCACGGTATTGCAGCAGATGAAGCGAGGCTTGCCCGCGGAGGGCTTCTTCAGCGCTTCGGTGATGGCGTTCACGTCATGTCCATCCACCACGATCACTTCCCAGCCGAAGGCTTCGTACTTCTTGCAGATATCCCCACGCGCCAGCACCTGGTCGTTGGTACCGTCGATCTGCAAGCCGTTATGGTCGAACAGGATGGTCAGGTTATCCAGCTGATAATGGGCAGCAGCCATCGCGGACTCCCAGACCATGCCTTCCTGGCTTTCGCCGTCGCCGGTGATGCAGTATACCTTGAATTCACGGCCGCCGTCCTTTCCCTGCCGCTTGCCCGCCAGCGCGTAGCCCAGCGCCCAGCTGGTGCCCTGGCCCAGGGAGCCGGTGCTGGCGTCCACGCCGGGGCACTTATTCATATCGGGATGCCCCTGCAGGAAGCTGCCATACTGGCGCAGATTCCACAGCTCCTCGCGTGGGAAGAAGCCCTTATCCGCAAGGAAGGCGTACAGGGTGGGGCAGGCATGGCCTTTACTCATCACCAAACGGTCGCGGTCCTGCCATTTGGGGTTTTTGGCGTCATACTGCATGACGTTTTCATACAGCGCCTGCAGGATTTCCACGCAGGAGAGCGATCCGCCGGGATGGCCGGACTGGCACTCGTAGAGCATCTTCAGCACGTCAAGCCGGATCTTACGTGCTTTCTGTTCCAGATTCTGATCCATTTTGATGCCTCTTTCCGTATCTTATACTGAAATATATTCAAAAACAGTCAGGTTATCAGCCCTTGACCGCGCCCGCGGTCAGACCGGCCACCAGCCGTTTCTGAGCAAAGAAGAACATGATGCACACGGGAATAACGGTAATGATGCCGCCCGCCGTGATCAGATCCCACTGAACGCCAAGCTGGCCCACCAGCATTTTCAGCGCAACAGGGATGGTTCGGCTGTTTTCGTTGGTAAACAGCACGGCAAAGGTATACTCATTCCAGCTCTGCATGAAGATGTACACGCCGGTGGCCAACAGGCACGGCAGCAGCACAGGCAGCACAATGCGCACAAAGGCTTTGGCGCGGTCCGCGCCGTCGATCATGGCGGCTTCCTCCATGGACAGCGGCAGGTCATTCAGATAGCCGCTGAGCAGCCACACGGAGAACGGAATGGTAAAGGTGGTATAGCTGAGCACCAGAGAGGTAGGCTTATACAGCAGTCCCAGCTTGCGCATGATGGTGAACAGCGGGATCAGCAGCAATACCGTGGGGAACATATTGTTGGTCAAAAACAGCACCATCAGCGGTTTCCTGCCCGCAAAACGAAACCGGGAGAAGGCGTACGCCGCCAGAGTAGATACCGTCAGCGATACCAGCGTGGTGATGGCAGCCACGATCAGGCTGTTTTTCATGGGGTGCAGGAAATTAAACTGATTGAACAGATGCTTATAGGAGTCCAGCGTGGGATGCTGCGGCCAATAAATGACCTTCAGGCTGTGCAGCTCCTCCGCGGGCTTGATGCTGGTCACAAAGGTCCAGTAGAACGGGAAGAGCAGGAAAAGCAGGAACAGGATCAACGGGATCCACAGCAAAAAGATCCTGGCCGTCTTTTTTTCTCCGATGCTATGATTCTTCTTCATGCTCAGCCCTCCTGATCCCGGAATGTGTTGTGCAGGTACGGGATGGCCGCCACCAGCAGCACCAGCATCAGCATAATGGCCATGGCTGACGCATAGCCCATATCCAGCGAGCTGGCCTTTTTGTACACATATACGCTCAGCGTTTGCGTGGCGTAAGCCGGTCCGCCTTCGGTCATGTTAAAGATCACGTCCACCGAGTTGGCCACCCAGATGATGCGCAGCATGGTGGTAACAAAAATGGTGTTGCGCAGGCTGGGGATGGTAACGTAAAACAGCTTTTTGAGACCCGTAGCGCCGTCGATATCGGCAGCCTCATACAGGTCGCCGGGAATTCCCTGCAGGCCGGCCAGGATCATCAGCGCGAAGAACGGAATGCCCTGCCATACAATGGTGATGATCACCGACGGCATGGCGCTGGCAGGCTTGGCCAGGAAGGCCACTTTATCGCTGATGATATGCAGCCTGAGCAGCACATCATTGATCACACCGTAGTTGCCGTCAAACATCCAGCTCCACATCAGGGCAATCAGCACGCCGGGGGTGACCCAGGGGATCAGGCTCACAGCGCGAACCACGCCGCGCCCCTTGAAGGATTTATTGAGCAGCAGCGCCAGCATGAAACCAAACACAAACTGGCATCCTACGCCAAAGAATACCCAGATCAGGGTACGCAGGAGCGATTTCCAGAACAGGCTGTCATTGATAAGCTTCGCATAGTTATCCAAACCAATAAAGCCGATCTTTTTGGGCCGGGTCAGGTTATAGCTCTGAAAGCTCATGCTGATGGCGTTGATGATGGGAACGATAACTACGGACAGCATAATAATCAGGGCAGGCGCCAACAGCAGATATGGCCATATGCCGCTGCCCCTTCTTCTTTTACGATGGATCTCCATGCACATCCTCCTCTCATAAACATGATCACGTTTTCCCTGAAAAAAAGGATGCTGTTATCCATCCCTTTTTTCAGGCAAACTCCGAAAGGGTGCGGGAGGGGATCCCCTCCCGCACCGCGGAAAGCGCGCGATTACTCAGCCCACAGGGTCTCCTGCAGGGTTTTCATGCACTCTTCAGCCGTGATTTGGCCCAGCAGCGCCTGCTGGATCACAGAAGGCCAGTTGCTGATCCACTCGGTGGTGGTATCCAGCACGGGCAGGATGCCGGCCACGGGGGAACCTTCGATGGAAACCTTCATGAAGGGGTTGGACTGGAACTGCTCCAGCTCCTGCACGCGGGCGGCCACGGGCACGTTGCCGGTCACGGTGCACCAGGTCTCCTGGCCCTTGCCGGTGGCCAGATAGGCCATCCACTCAAAGGCGGCTTCCTTGTTGGCGCAGGATTCGAACATAACGGTTTCGGTATCGCCCATGGAGGTCCACTGGCCTTCACCGGCGGGGAACACGAAGGCAGCCACGTCATCGCCAAACAGTTCCATCATCTGAGCAGAAGAACCGATATGATGGATGGTCATGGCGGTCAGGCCAGACTTGAAGTTATCGATCACCTGGGCAAATCCATCGTTGGGAGCGGTCTCGGGCGCATAGCCATTGGTGTACAGGTCGATGTAATCCTGCATGCCCTTGATGCCACCCTCGGAATCCAGATGCTCCCAATCGCCGCCGCCGGCATACAGGAAGCAGCCCCAGGGCTCCTGGCCGCCGTTGGAACCGCGCATACCAAAGCCGTACACGTCGGTCTTGCCGTCGCCATCGGTATCACGGGTCAGCTTGGCGCAGACATCCAAGAACTCTTCGTAGGTGGTGGGCACGGTGACGCCAGCCGCCTCGAACATGGAGGGACGGTAGTACACATACAGCACCTGGGTGTTCCAGGGCATCACATAGATGGCATCCTCGCCGCCGGCGGTGCGCATGGTGTTGTACAGGTTCTCGTTGATCTGATCCTTGTCTTCCCAGTTGTTGATGTATTCATCCAGGGGAGTCAGCAGATCATTGCCCACGAAGGAGGGCGTGGCAGTCAGCTTGAAGGTGGCCACGTCGGGGCCGCCGCCGCCGATGGCCGCAGTCAGCAGGTTGCCGCTGTAGCCGCCGCCGTCCCAGGGATACTGCTCGCCCACAACGGTAATGCCCTTGCCGTTGGTAGCGTTAAAATCAGCGATCATTTCCTGCATGGTCTGGGCATACGCATCGTTATCGGCCCAGAACCAGAACTTGATGGTGGTTTCCTCAGCCAGCGCCGCGGAGACCATCGTCGCGCACATTGCCAGCGCGAGAAGCAGAGCAAACAGTTTCTTCATTTTTCGTTTCTCCTTCCACATTACGGTTGATGTCGGCCAACGCCTGAAGGATATGCCGTCGGCTTGCATCGGAAGCCGCGCTCGCGTCCCCACGCTCAATGGCATCCAGTATCTCGCGGTGATAAGCCAGAGCCACATCGGAACTGCCGTGCACATGCTGTGTGCGCCGATAACCCTGGACGATGGCCTCGAAGATCACCGGATAAATACGCCTGAGCACGCTGTTGCGCACGCTCTCAGCCATGGCCAGGTGAAAGCCGTAGTCAAAGCGCTCATAATCCTCTCCGGCCTGAGAGGCATCAGCCATGCTGAGGATGGAATCCCGCATGATTTTGATATCCTCCGGCGTACGGCGCTTTGCCGCTTCCCCCGCTATGCCAGGCTCCAGCAGGAGGCGAACCTCCATCAGCTCGCGCAGGACGCGGGACTGCTCTTCAAAGCTCAGCCCCAGCGGATCCTTTACAACGCCGGTGTGGTCAGCCACAAAGCTCCCCCTGCCATGACGGATCTCCACGATGTTTTCAGCCTGCAGCTGCTTCATCGCCTCACGGATGGTGCTGCGGCCCACCGCAAAGCGCGCCATAAGCTCGCTTTCCGTGGGCAGCTTATCCCCTGCCGTCATCCGATCACGCACAATCTGGCTTCTTACTTTCTCCGCCACCGTTTGTGCCAAGCGCGGTTCCTTCACCTTTGTTCTCCGGCTCCTTCTTTCTCCAGACAAGACATATGACATCGGACGTCCGACGTCTTTAGCTTTATTATAGTTGCCATTCGACCGAATGTCAACCAGAATTTGCAGCCCATGATAAAATTCATACTTTTGTTATAAATGTAAAGAAAAAAAGACCCTTTTCCGCCCCGCAGGATGCCATTGGAGAAAAACTCTTTCTCCCTCTGGCGCCTGAGCGCGGCAAAGGATCTCATGACGCGCGTTCCCCGGTTACGCCTCCAGCGCGCCGTATACCAGATCGCGCAGCGTGGGGTGAATCACATCGTAGGCATAGCCAAAGTTTCGCACATGCATGGCAAAAAACAGAGAAAGACGCGTATAAGGGTCAATCGCAACATAAGCGCAGGCCGCGCCGTCCCAGCCAAACTCGCCCACGCTGCCTTTTCCTCCCACGCCCGTATCCACACGGGTACGTACGCCCAGGGCGTAGGAATACCCCTTGCGGTTCCACCTGTCAAAGCTTCTGCGGCTTTCAGGGCCCAGTTGGTTGGCGCTCCACAGCTGGATCATTTCGGGGGACAAAATGCGTTTGCCCTCCTTGGAAACGCCGCCGCAGGCAATCGCGTCAGCAAAGGCAATATAATCCTTTACATCGCTGACCAGCCCCGCGCCGCCGCTTTCATAGCCCGGCGTGAACCGATAGGAAACCTCGCGCGCCGGGATCGATTCAAAGGCCTTGGTTTCGCCGTTATAGAAATACTGGGCGCACTGACGGTCCCAATCCCGCTCCGCAAGCTCAAAACCGATGGTTTCCATGCCCAGGGGCGCGAAAATGTTTTGCTTCAGGTACTGGGAGAAGCGCATGCCCGAAACAACCTCGATCACCGCTGCCAGCACGTCATGGCTCAGGCTGTACAGGAAATCGGTGCCGGGCTCAAATTCCAGGGGATCCTGGGCCTTGGCGTCCACAATCTGCCGGGTGGTAGCCTCCCCGCCGGTTTCCTTTAAAAGCTTCTTCACAGCGGGGGTGCCCGCGTCATAGCTGAGCCCGCTCTGCATGCTCATTAAATGGCGAACGGTCATCACCCGCGCGGCAGGCCGCGCTTGCCCGTCCTGCTTTACCTCCAGTTTGCCGTAAGCGGGAAGATACATGCTTACCGGATCATCCAGCCGCATTTTCCCCTGCTCGATCAGCTGCATGGCGGCGCAGGTGGTAATCACTTTGGTGGCGGAGTACAGATTATAGGTTTCATCGCCTTGCAGGGGGATTTGTTTCCCAGCGTCCTTATACCCTGCCATATGGCGGTATAATTGCCGGTGATCCCGATACACGACCATATCCACGCTTGGAATGCCCAGCTCATTCACCAGCGAATCCATATACGCGGTCACTTTGGAAAAATCCATCGCTTTAACCCTCTTTTAGAAAGGCGGCTCTTTCAAGCTGCCCTTTTCAGCCCCATGCTTTACGGCTGCTTGCCGATGTACGCCAGGATGCCGCCGTCCACATACAGGATATGGCCGTTTACAAAGTTGCTGGCGTCGGAAGCCAGGAACACCGCCGGGCCCTGCAGGTCCTCCGGCGTACCCCACCGGGCGGCGGGCGTTTTGGCGATGATAAACTGGTCAAAGGGATGGCGGCTGCCATCGGGCTGGCGCTCGCGCAGGGGCGCGGTCTGCGGGGTGGCGATGTAGCCGGGGCCAATGCCGTTGCACTGAATGTTGTATTCGCCGTATTCGGAACAGATGTTCCTCGTCAGCATCTTCAGTCCGCCCTTTGCGGCCGCATATGCGGATACTGTCTCACGGCCGAGCTCAGACATCATCGAGCAGATGTTGATAATCTTGCCGTGGCCCTTCTTGATCATGCCGGGGATGACGGCCTTGGAGACGATGAAGGG
>JAFUGB010000433.1 GCA_017469605.1 Clostridia bacterium | reverse complement strand
TACGCCCATGCCTTCTGATAATTCAATTGTTTTGACTGTCAATAAGGCTCTGGCTATGCTCAGGGCAAGAGGTTTTATCATTCAGGATGTTCCTCCTGATCCTTTAACCGCCTGAACTGTTCCTTCTTGTTTCCCATCTTTAATCGATGGTTTGTTTGCTGTCCGCTTTTTTATAATTCATTGTTTCAAACTTTTCTTCCCCGGGAAGAAAGCGCGTTTCCTCCCCCGTCAAATTCCAGTTTGTACAGTTTTTATTTGGGATCAGTATTAACCGTCCAAATCGCTCCGCGCTCGCTTCACGGAACGATCACAGATTCTCGCCCACCGGGGCGTCCAGCACCACCTGATAGGAGACGCCGTTGAACATGATCGTCTGGGGGATTTCAAATTGCGCCTCTGTTTCCCGGGCGGGGAGCTCTTCGGGGCCCTTTTCCAGATACTCCTGATAGCTCATCACGCCAAATGCCTGGGGATCAAAGGCGTCCACATGGGTTTGGCCGTACTGGTCCACCGCCACATCAAAGACGACCTCCAGCTGGTCCCGGAAGCCTGACGCGTCGATCACCACCAGGCCCAGCGTGCCCTGGGCGGCGGTGATGCGTCCTTCTTCGTCCAGCGTTACGGTAAAATCGGTATCCCCCAGCTCCAGCGCTTCCATGCTGCGCAGGATCCGCCGAGTCACGGTTTCGCCGTCATAGGCATGGCTGCGGCTGTATGCCTCATAATCGTAAATCATCCGGTAGCTGCCGTCGGCATTCACATAGATCAGCGAAGCTTTGCCGTCATCGCGCACCAGCTTCATATACTCCGCCATCATCTTGTCATAGATTTCGCCGTAAGCGCTGATCAGCTCGTCGTTATCGCTTTGATAGATCGCGTTCACTTCCCGGACCGTCAGCTCGCTGCCGGTGACCTTCTGATAATATGCGCAATACGCCGCGTCAAAATTGGCAAAATCCACCATCTGCAGATCGTTATCCACGTAGTACTGATCGGTGGTCTCATAATAATCGACGCTGCCGTCTGAACGGATCACCGCTACGCCGCCGGTATAGCTTTCCCTGATCGGCGCCACCACAGCATCAAAAAGCGCATCCTGTACCTGCTGATAGCGCGCGTTGGCCTGGGCGCTTTGCTCGCCGTCATCGCCCCAGAGCACATCATAGAAATTCTCCGGCACCTTTTCCCCAAACAGCTGCTGATACTGCCAGTCGAAGGTGGCCATATAATCATCATAGGTGATGATCACCTGCTGCTGCTCCTCCTCCCGGACCGCCTGGCTTTGCCCCCAATAGCCGTAATCCACATAGAAAAAGCGCTGGGCTGCCAGCTGCCACAGCACGGTTCCCGCGGCGTTAACCAGCGCCGGAGTCTGGCCCTCCCGCAGCTGTACCCGGTACTGCGCGGCACCCTCCCCTTCTGTCAGGGTAATTTTATCAGTGAAGGCGCTCTCGGAGGTGCTTACCACGGCGCCGCCCAGCCGCACCAGCGCACGGCGCAGGGCGTTGCTGGACAGGATGGCGTTGCTCTCGGCACAGGTGCTGGTATTGTACACATACCGGTTATCCACCGGATCAATGGCGTAGGAAACAGTGCCGTTGCCCACCACGGTAAAGCCGCTTTCAAATACATCGCCGTTATACTTGGGCGTTTGCAGCTTCACATCCATCTGGGAATCAACGCCATCCTGCAGATACACGACATCGGCCGTCTTAAAGGGCAGGCCATTAAAGCTGAACTGCGCGTGGGCGCTGATCGTTGCGTTCTCCGTATCAAACAGCAGGCGGATGCCCGCCTGATACAGCGTGCCCAGCATCCCCTCCGCCAGCGCGGACAGCGTAAGCGCCAGGCACAGGCACAGGCCCGGCAGCGCCACCAGATAACGACGCCTTTTGTTCATCGCACTCTCTCCTTTCCGACCATGAAGGGCAGGAAAAATCTGTTACCATTTAATATAACGCATTTATTGCCGCATTTCATCCCGTATATCAATAATAAATTGTAACAAATTTATGAATAAATAAAATATAGGTGCAAATTCACACATTTTTTGTTATAATATTCATAGAGACATGCATGGAGGCAAGGAGGTGAACCTGTGTTTCAGATTTTGGTTGTCGAATGTGATCACAATTTCCGTAACCAGATGCAAACCATACTGTCCCGGCACGGATACCAGGTCCTGAACGCCAATGACGGCATTCAGGCACTTCAATTGTTGGAAGCGCACCATGCGGATTTGATTTTACTTAATGTTTCGGTGCCTAACGTTGATGGATATACACTGACCCGCACCCTCCGGGAAAACAATGTTGATACCCCCATTATAATGATTTCCGACAGGGATTCGCCGGAGGAAAAACGGCTGGGGTTTGTTTCTGGTACCGATGATTATATGATCCGTCCGCTGGATGAGGAGGAGCTGGTCCTCCGCATTGCCGCTTTGCTGCGCCGTTCACGCATTGCCGCCGATCACCGGCTGCTGATCGGTTCCACCGAGCTCAACTTCAACTCCCTTTCCATCAGCGTGGATGGAAAATATGAGGCGTTGCCCAAAAAGGAATTCCTGGTTTTGTTCAAGCTTTTGTCCCACCCCGGCCGGATTTTCACCCGCAGGCAGCTGATGGATGATATCTGGGATCTGGATACCGAATCGGATGAGCGCACGGTGGATGTGCACATCAACCGGCTTCGGTACAGGTTCCGCAGCAGCAAGGATTTTGAAATACAGACCGTCCGCGGGCTGGGATATAAAGCCGTCATTGGCAAATGACGCGCGGTTTCCTTTGCTTCAAGGATTCCCCATATAATTAAAAAAACCGGCCGGCCATGGATGCCCCATGGCCGGCCGGCGTTATATGATGTTATGATCCATCAGCTTTCGTTGGGGAAGTCGCCTTCATAGAGGTAGCGCTGGGTGGCCGGTCCGGCCTTGCCGTCCTGGATCAGGCCCTTATCGCGCTGGAAGCGCTTGACGGCGTCCACGGTATCATCGCCATAATAGCCGTCCACCGTGCCGCGGAAATATCCGGCGTTCTTCAGCGCCCGCTGCAGCTTGCTCACCAGCGTGCCCATGGTGCCCTTTTCCAGGGTAACGTAGGAGCCGTCCGGCGCCTTGGTCACACGGATGTAGGTATTGGGCACGGGGGTGGCGGTGGTCCTGGAAGAGGTGCCGCTCGCGGAGGAGGAAGAAGACTTGGCGTCGTCTTCAAACAGCTTGGACAGCGTGCCGCTGCCGGCCTTGCCATCCGCCGTGATGCCGTTGGCGCGCTGGAAGGCTTTGACAGCGTCCTCGGTGGCCGTCCCGTAAGAACCGTCCACCGTACCGGACAGGTAGCCCAGGGACTTCAGGCGGCTTTGCAGCGTGCGCACAGCATCGCCCTCATCGCCCTTTTTCAGCGTTACGCCGATCACGCCCACAGCGCTGGATGCCTTGCGAGCCGAACTGGAGTACAGCTTTTCCAGGGTGCCGGGACCGGCAACGCCGTCTGCGTCCAGGCTGTTGCGCCGCTGGAAGGCAATGATGGCTGCCTCGGTGATGCCGTCCACCCGGCCGCTGGCCTTGCCGTCCAGGTAGCCCAGCGCGATCAGGCGGTTCTGCATCTGCTTCACCTTATCGCCGCTGTTGCCCCGGCTCAGGTACACATTGGATACCTTCGGGGTGGCAGTGGCCTTGGGGGTGGCGGTAACGCGCTTGGTGGGCTTGGGCGTAGCGGTGGGTTTGGGCGTCGCCGTGGCCTTGGGCGCGGCGGTGGCTGCCGAAGAGGAGCCCAGCCGTGCCAGGGTGGACGGGCCCACAACGCCGTCGGGCGTCAGCTTGTTCATGCGCTGGAATTCCTTGACGGCGTTTTCGGTATACTCGCCAAAATCACCGTCGGCCTTGCCTTCAAAATAGCCCAGGCGGCGCAGCGATTCCTGAATATTGCGCACACGTTCGCCCTGATCGCCGCGCTTGATCATGGTTGATTCGGTGGCGTTGGGATCGGGCGAAGGCGTTTCCGTGGTAACCAGCTCCGGCGGAATGGTGGCCGCTCCAATGGTGGGCGAAGGCGTAGCGGCCTCCAGCGGCCCATCCGACGGCGCATCCCAGCTCTGCTGGTTGGGATCGGGCGTGGGCGTCTCCTCGGGTTCGGGCGTATTCTCCTCCGGGACCGGCGTATAGGTATACCGGTTCCAGGTGCTGGCATCATTGTTTGACTGCCGCTGTCCGTCGGGGTCCACGATGCATCCGCTCAGCCCCACGCAAAGCGCGCACAGCAGCAGCGCCAGCAGCATCAGCTTTCCCACATGTTTTCTGGTCATGTCAAATTCCTCCCATTAACGGGTGCTTGAAGGTTTTTTACAAAAGCGCGTCCATGCCGGTATACACGATGCCCTGCATCCCCACCGACCGGGCGCCCTCGATATTGACCGGGCGATCGTCGATAAACACCGTTTCGGCAGGCGACAGTCCGTAGCGCTCCAGCAGAATGCGGTAAACGCGCGGGTCAGGCTTGCAGATCTTTTCCCGACCCGAAATCACCATGCCGTCCATCTGAGAAAAAACAGCCGAAAAGCGTTTTTCGGTGCGGGCAAAGCTGTCAAAGCCATAATTGGAAAGCACATACACCTTTTTGCCCATTTCATGCAGCCGGGGAATCAGTTCGGCGGCGGGCAGGACGCGCATAAGCTCGGGAAAACGCTGCACCGCCGGCATCACCTGATGCCACAGGCTTTCATCCCCGGCCCGGCGGGCGGCATGGCGGGCCACCTCCTCCTCTCTGACCATTCCCTCATCCAGCCGATCCCACATGGGCGTGCAGTACAGCATGTCCCAGGTGAGCTTTCCGTTGACCGCGCCGGGCGCCAATACGGGCAGGTACTTTTCCGGCTCCCACGCCAGCAGCACGCAGCCCACATCAAACACAACATTCTTGGCGTTCTCGATCAAAATGTTCAAAGCCATTTCCTCCATCCTTTGTAACCGTATTCAATATATCACACATTTGTAACAATTTCAACGGTTTTTATGCGTTTGGACAAATCTTGTAACATTTCGCGCCCTTCCGAGCTGATTTGCATATCAAGCTTGACAACAGGCAAACAGATGGATAAACTGAAAATGGTTATTTATGGTCAGAAAGAAAGGAGAGCAGCGCCGTGCAAAAACGAAATCCCCATATTGCCCGGGCTCTTTTCTGGGACGCGCTGATCCTTCTGGCGCTGTCCTGCTTTGAGCTGTTCACAAGGCTTGACGCCATGTGGGGCCCACTGAAAATGTTTGTAAACATGGCCATCGGTGAAAGCGTTCCCTTAAGCCGGGCCGTCACCTATGTGGACTTTACCATTTTCCATACGCCGCTGTATATGCTGGGCTGCGCGGCGCTGGCGCTGTGGACGCTGCTTTCCCGCCGCACCCGGCGGGTATGCGCCATGCTGATCCTGCCCGCCGCCGCGCTGACGGCCGTTGGCTTTGCGCTGCGGCTCACGCTGTTTGGCGAGCTGACGCGCACGCTGAAAATGCTGCCGCTGGTGATTCTGCTGGCCCTTTGCGTGCTGCATGTGATCTTCCGTCCTGCCCGCAGGCAGGCGCCGCCCATTGATTCGCTGCCCATCCGCCATCGCCGTTCCCAGCACCGCCGGGCGGCGTGATCCTGTGCCGAAAGGAAATACCGCTATGATGAAAAAATCCGTTTGGGCGCTGCTTGCCGCCTGTGCGCTTTGGCTGTGCCTGGTCCCCGCAGCCCTGGCCGACAGCCTGGGGCTGTATTTTGGCGCCAAGCAGGTAACCTACCGCCCCGAAAGCGGCGTTACGCTTACCGTCAAGGCCATGCGCGCCGCCGAAAGCGATCTCATCTTCCGCATTGGCGACCAGCGCGGCAACACCTATACCGCCACGCTGCCCAAGGGGCGCAATGAAATCCAGATTGCCATCGCGGACAGTTTGCCCCAGGATGGCAGCACCACCTTTTATACCCTGCTGGACGGCGACGGTTATGTGCGCCGCTCCCCCGGCAGCTGCGCCGCCGTGCCCAGGGGCGCAGCCAGCTATACCTTTGCCGAGGATGTTTACCAAACCTATGTGGGCCGGGAATTTACCTGCAAGCTGCGGGTAGAGAACCCCGGCAGCCTGCCCGAAGGCACCCGCGTCAGCCTGCGGGACCAGCAGGGCAGGGAAGTATACGCCTTCCCGCACCAGGCCGGCCGGCAAGCCTACAGCATCACCTTTGAGGCCGATGACAGCTGGTATCCCGGCAAATGGCTCTCGGTATGGGTGGGCAGCCGCGATACCGCCGACGACAGCGCGCTGATGGCGGTGGGCGTCACAGGCGTCAAGGCCATCTGGGGCGTGAACCGCGCCGACAACAGGATCGCCTTTACCATGGACTGCGGCTCCCATAATCGCTACGTGCCCCGCATCCTGGACATCCTGGATCAATATCATGTAAAAATCACCTTCTTTGTTACCGGCAAATTTGCCGCCGCCAATCCCGACCTGGTGCGCGAAATGTCGGCCCGGGGCCATGAGATCGGCAACCATTCCTGGAACCATCCCAATTTTGACGACCTGAGCAAGGCCGAAATCTATGCCGAGCTCACCCGCACCAGCGACCTGCTGGAATCCATCACCGGCCGGCCCGTTACGCTGTTCCGGCCGCCCTACGGCCACCTGAGCGGCCAGGCGCGCTCCATCGTAAACGCCCTGGGCATGCAGGCCATCCGCTGGACCCATGAGAGCATGGACGCCCGCAGCGAAGCCAGCGCGGCCAACAGCTTGAAATATTCCACCAGGGATATGAAGGGCGGCAGCATCATCCTGACCCACACCAGCGCGGGCTGCACGGTTTCCGTGCTGGACCAGATCCTGCAATTCTACCAGGATAACGGCTTTGAGGTGGTGCCGGTAAGCCAGCTGCTGCTGGAGGGCAGCACCGCCATTGATGAGAGCGGGATCCAATACAGCGTTGAAACGCAATATATTGTACAATAACTGCTGAGGTGCTTTTTCATGGCTTCCTTTCTCCGCCAGGCCCGCCGCACGCTGATCGGCAGCAGGGCCTTTTACCGGACCGTGCTGGCCATCATCATCCCGGTGATCATCCAGAACGGCATTTCCAACTTTGTAAACCTGCTGGACAACCTGATGGTCGGCGCGCTGGGCGATGCCCAAATGAGCGGCGTATCCATCGCCAATCAACTGGTATTTGTATTCAATCTGGCCATCTTCGGCGGGCTGGCCGGCCCGGGGATCTTCGGCGCGCAGTTTTATGGCGCCGGGGATATCAAGGGCCTCCGGAATACCTTCCGCATCAAGCTCATTGAATCCATCCTCCTGCTGGCGCTGGCCTTCACCGCCTTCCTGGGGTTCAGCAAACCGCTGATCCGCCTGTTCCTGCAGGGCGACGGCGACGCCATGCTGGCCGAAGAAATGCTGCGGCAGGGCCATGATTACCTGATGGTGATCCTGTTGGGCCTGCCCGCCTTTGCCCTGACCCAGTGCTATGCCGGCACGCTGCGGGAGATGGGCGAAACCCGGGTGCCCATGATTGCCAGCGTGGCCGCCGTGGCCGCCAACGCCGTGTTTAACTACCTGCTGATCTTCGGCAAGCTGGGGCTGCCCCGGCTGGAGGTGGTGGGCGCGGCCATCGCCACGGTAATCAGCCGGTATGTGGAGCTGGGCATCGTGACGGTATATGCGCACAGGCAGCACAGCCGCTTTTTGTTCATTGAGGGCGCGTATAAAACGCTGCGGGTCCCGGGGCCCCTGCTGCGCCGCGTGCTGCGCATGGGCGCTCCCCTGCTGGCCAACGAGGTGCTCTGGTCCATCGGCATGAGCACGCTCACCGCCGTATACTCCATGTGCGGGCTGGCGGTGGTTTCCGCCCTGAGCATCACCTTTACCATTTCCAACCTGTTCAACTCGGTTTATATGTCGCTGGGCACCGCGGTGTCGGTGATGGTGGGGCAGGCGCTGGGCGCCGGCGATTTTGAGCGGGCCAAATCCGACGTATGGCGGCTGATTGCCTTTGGCATCGCGGGCGCCGCGGCCATGGGACTGCTGCTGATCCTGTTTGCCCCGCTGATCCCCCGGGCCTACACCGGCGTTACGGCCGAGGTAAGGCAGATTGCCACCAACCTGCTGATCATCACGGCCTGCGCCATGCCGCTTTACTCCTTTGCGCACTGCTCCTATTTTACGCTGCGCTCGGGCGGGAAAACGGTTATCACCTTCCTGTTTGACTGCGGCTATACCTGGGCCATCTCGGTTCCGCTGGCGCTGCTGATGGTCAAAGCGCTGCACGCCGATGTGCGGGCTGCCTACGCCGTGGTGGAAATGGCCAATATCATCAAATGCGTGCTGGGCTACGCCTTTGTCAAGTCCGGCAAATGGATCCAGAACCTGACCCACATCACCGGCAATGCGTAAGCTGCAATACACCGTGCCTCCCGAGCTGGCGGGACAAACGCTGGGCGCCGTGCTCTCCCGGGAAATGCGCCTGTCCCGCCACCGCGTCAGCAGCCTGAAGTTCAGCGGCGGCCTGCTGCTGGACGGCGTACCGACCCATACCGGCGCAAGGCTGCGAAGCGGCCAAATCATCACCGTGGTGCTGGCGGACAATGCCTGTCCCCCGGACGCCTGGGCAACTCCGCTGGCCGTGCCATACCGGGATGAGGATCTGCTGATTGTGGATAAGCCCGCGCCGCTGCCCGCCATCCACAGCGCCCGTCAGGACGCGCGCACGCTGGAAAACGCCGTTTATACCTGGCTGGGCTGTCCGGAGGGCTTTGTATACCGGCCGGTGAGCCGCCTGGATAAGGGCACCAGCGGGCTGATGCCGGTGGCGCTCAACGCCCACATGCATGACCGCATGCAGCGGCTGCTGCACACGCCGGACTATGTACGGGAGTACCTGGCCGTTACAGAAGGCGCGCCGCGGGAAAACGAAGGCGTATGCGACGCGCCCATCGCCCGTGCCGAAGGCGTACGTCGCTGTGTATCCCCCGACGGCAAGCCCGCCATGACACATTACAGGGTGCTGTCCCGGGCCGCCAACGGGCGCGCGCTCCTGCGCCTGCGGCTGGCGACAGGCCGCACCCACCAGATCCGGGTCCACATGGCGCACCTGGGCTGTCCTGTGGCCGGGGATTACCTGTACGGCACGCCGCTGCCCCAGCTGCCCGGGCGTTTTGCCCTGCACAGCGCGTACCTGTCCTTTATTCATCCGTTGACCGGCCGGCCCATTGTGCTGGAAAGCCCGCTTCCCCAGGCGTTAACTGCCATTTTACTGGAAACTCCGGGATGAAAATGCCCCGTTTATTCGTTCTTTTGGATGAAACCCCGAGGGGAGGAAATCAAGCATGAAAAAACAACTGATTGCCCTGCTGCTGGCGGCGGCGCTCATCGTGTCCTGCGCGGCCGCGGACACGTTGATGCCCATCAACGTCTTCTGGATCATTCCGGACAGCGACACCCGCCTGCTGAGCGAGGCCGAACTGTGGCAGTACAGCCGGGAAACGCTGCGCTTTATCCGCAATGAAATCCTGGCCCGGGCGGGTTATGCCTTTGAAAACAACAAGTTTTATAACTATTTCAACGCCAAGCCCTGGTACTCCGCCGGCGGATACCTGACGGTAAACAAGCTTTCCGCCACGGCCTGGAGCAATGTGGATACCGTAAAGGCTGTGGAACGCGCCATGGACAAAGCGGGCACCGCCAATGAAAACGGGCTGGATATCGCGCAAATCATAGCTTACCAGAATGATATGGGCGGCTACGGCAATATGCTGAATTACGGCAACAGCCGGGGCGCGGGAAGCGGACTGACGCTGGCCGAAAGCGATCCGGCGCTAACCCCCGGTCCCCTGCCCTACGCCACCGCCGTGCCCAGGAGCATGCCCATGCCCCGTTACTGCTATACCAGCCAGTACATCATTCCGGACAGCGATACCCGCTACCTTGCTGACGGCGAGCTCTGGGCCTACAGTCGGGAAACGCTGCGCTACATCCGCAACGAGATCCTGGCCCGGCACGGGTATACCTTCAACACCGAAAAATTCGCCGCCTACTTTGGCGAAAAGGATTGGTATTCCCCAGGCGGCTATGATGACGGCAAGCTGTCCCGCCTGGAATGGGCCAACATTGAAACCGTCAAACAGGTGGAGCGGGATATGGACGCGCTGGGCATCACCAACGCGGGCTACCTGGATATCAACACCATCATCTATCATCAGGAAAACGGCCTGTGCCCGCCCTGGTAAGCAGGAAAACAGGCGCAAACGCAGAATATAACAAGGATTTTTGTCGAAAGGATGTGCCCTATGACCAAAGCGCTGATTTCGGTGACCGGCCTGGACACCACGGGCATTATTGCCCGGGTTTCCGCCAAACTGTATGAAATGAACATCAATATTCTTGATATCAGCCAGACCATCCTGGACGGGTATTTTACCATGATGATGGTGGTGGATCTGGACGGCGCCCATATGGATTTCAGCGAGATCGACGCCGGGCTGCAGCCCGTGCGCGAGGAGCTGAAAATGGCCATTCACATGCAGCGCATGGATATTTTTGACGCCATGCACCGCATCTGACCGGAGGGACTGCCATATGATAGAAACCGGTGAAATCCTCCAGACCATGCGCATGATCCAGGAGGAGAATTTTGACATCCGCACCATTACCCTGGGCATCAACCTGCTGGATTGCTCCTATCCCGATGCCAACGTATGCGCTCGCCGGGTATATGATAAAATCTGCCGCGTGGCCCGGGACCTGGTGCGCACGGGCGAGGACATTGAGCGGGAATTTGCCGTGCCCATCGTCAACAAGCGCATTTCGGTAACGCCGGTGAGCCTGATCTGCCAGGATGATCCCCGGCCCATCGCCCAGGCGCTGGACAGGGCCGCCAAGGAGATGGGCGTCAACTTCCTGGGCGGGTATTCCGCGCTGATGCAGAAGGGCGCCACCCGGGCGGACGATCGGCTGCTGGCGTCAATCCCCCAGGTGCTGGCCGAAACCGAGCGGCTTTGCAGCTCGGTAAATGTGGGAAGCACCCGCGCCGGCATCAATATGAACGCCGTGCGGGAGATGGGCGTTATCATCCGCAAAACCGCCGAGCTCACGGCCGATCAGGATGGGCTGGGCTGCGCCAAGCTGGTGGT
>JAFUGB010000432.1 GCA_017469605.1 Clostridia bacterium | reverse complement strand
GGCCGCTGTCCAACATGCCCATATCCGTTGGTATGAACGCTGGACATCCGGAAGGGTTGCCCAGTATATTTGGGAGCGAAGGGATCGTCCGCCAGCGCTGTGGACCAGTTCACCGGCAACCCAAACACCAAGCACAGCAGCAATGCCAGCGCGCGCCAATTTTTTCTATTCATCTTTTGACAATACCTCTCACTTATAATTGCTTATTATACCATAAAGAATTTTTAAACTAATATTTCAGGCCATAATTCAATGGATCAAACGCACGCGAATTACATGATCCAGCGCCGCCAAGTCATCCGCTACCCGCTGAGAAATGGCATCGTTGAAATCCAGCAGGGTGTACGCCATATCGCCACGGGCTTTATTGACCAGGTTTTCAATGTTCAGCCCAGCGGCAGCCACCACCTCGGTGATCCTGCCCAGCATACCCACCCGATTATAATGCATAATGGCCAGCCGGTCGCCTTCCGCCCGGGCAAAGGCCACGTCGGGGAAGTTGACCGAATGGGTGATATTGCCGTTTTCAAGGTAATCGCAAACCTGCCGCGCCGCCATCACCGAGCAGTTTTCATCCGCTTCAGGCGTGCCAGCGCCCAGATGAGGCGTGCACAGCGCCTGGGGATACCCCAATTCCCTGGCCGTGGGAAAGTCGGTGGCAAAGCCGCGGATCTTGCCTGAATCAATGGCGTCGCACACCGCGTCGTTATCGATCACCGGCCCCCGGGCATAATTGATCAGGTAAACGCCGTCCTTCATGGCGTCAATGGCCTGGCGGGATACAAAGCCGCGATTGGCATCGGTCAGCGGGATATGAACAGAAACGATATCGGCAGCGTGGTACAGCTCATTGATATCCTGTACAAAATGCACATAATGCTTGAGCTCATTGAGTTGGCCATGGCCCAAGTAAGGATCATACCCCACCACGCGCATGCCCAGATCATGGCAGGCCCGGGCCACCCGGGAACCAATAGCGCCCACGCCGATGATGCCGATGGTTTTCCCCATGATTTCAGGGCCGCGGTATACCTCCTTGCCCGCTTCCACTGCCCGGCCCGGATCGCTTTCCCCGTCCTTCAGCGTGCGCACCCATTCATTGGCGCTGAGCACATTGCGCATGCACAGGATCATGGCAGCCAGCGTCAGCTCCTTGACGGCGTTGGCGTTGCCCCCCGGCGTGTTGAACACCACAATGCCCTTTTCGGTGCATTTATCCACCGGAATGGTATTGGTACCGGCGCCGATCCGGCAGATTGCCTTGAGCTCGGACCCCAAGGGGATATTATGCAAGGGCGTGGAGTGTACCAGAATGGCATCCGGGCGGTTTGTTTCCTCCACAATGCTGTATTTTTCCTTATCAAAGTCCTTCAGGCCCTCGTCAGCCACTTTATTATACGTTTGAACGATATACATAACAGGTCTCCTCCTCAGCGATGTTTTCGCGTGTTCTCCTCAAAACGCGTCATAAAATCCACGAGCTTGCGGACGCCTTCCTCTGGCATAGCGTTATAAATACTGGCCCGCATGCCGCCGGCTACGCGGTGTCCCTTGAGGGCGCACAGGCCATGCTCCGCGGCGCCGCGCACAAAGGCGTCGTCCAGCTCCTTGTCTCCCGTGGTAAAGGTCACGTTCATCAGCGAGCGGCTGCCCTGTTCGGCTTTCCCGTGGAACAGCCTGCTCTGATCCAGGTAACTGTACAGCAGCGCCGCCTTGCGGCAGTTGCGCGCATAAATGGCCTGCACACCGCCCTGATCCCGAAGCCACTCCAGGCAAAGCCCGGCCATATAAATGGCGTAGGTGGGCGGCGTATTAAGCATGCTTCCCTTTTCATCCATGACCGTCCAGTTGAGCACAGCCGGGGTAGTATCCCGGGCATAGCCCAGCAGATCACGGCGCACGATGACCACAGTAAGCCCGGCCGGGCCAATATTCTTCTGGGCGCCTGCGAGAATTGCGCCGTACCTGCGCACATCGCAGGGCGACGACAGAATGTTGGAAGACATATCAGCCACAATAGGCACGCCGCTTTCCGGAACATAGGAATAGCTGGTGCCATAAATGGTATTGTTGGTACAGATGTACAGATAATCCGCCCGGGAATCGGCCCGGATTTCATTCTGCGCAGGCACGCGGCAATACCCATCCTCCCGGGTGGAGGCGGCGCAGCGGACGGTACCGTATTTCATGGCCTCCAGCATGGCCGCGTGCGCAAAATGCCCGCTGTCCACATAGTCCGCGGAACCGTGCAGCAAATTCATGGGAACGGCGGCAAATTGGCCTGTGGCGCCCCCCTGGAGCAGCAAAACGGCATAATTCTCCGGGATCTCCATCAGCTGCCGGAAAAGGCCCACCGTATGATCGAAAATATCCTGGTAGGCGGCAGAGCGGTGGCTCATTTCCATCACCGACATCCCGCTTCCGCGATAATTAAGCATTTCCTCCGCCGCCCTGCGCAGCACCTCTTCCGGCATGACCGCTGGGCCGGCGGCAAAATTGTAAACCCGTTCCATTCCTTCCCTCCTGCGAAACATATTTTAATAATACGTTTTTTTATTCAGGATAGCAAGCGGGAAACATGAAAAAAGCAGAAATTTGGACCGTTGTCAAATTACTGCCATATTTTTCCCCTGGGATTTTCTGCTGGAAAAAAGCCTTTTCCCCCTGTCGCTGCCAATCCATCCAATATTTGATATTTGACCGCGTGCCGCATTCGCCTTATTCTTTATATAGCAGCAATTCAAAAGAGGTGAACGGCATGAAAAAGCTTATTATTTCACTGATATGCACGGTGTTTTTCCTGGTCTGCGCAGCGGCGGAGGAAACGGGCGCCATCCGGATATCCGACGATTTTATTTCCTACCACGGAAAGGTTACAATCTATTGGCAGGATGACGCGGACGCGGCGCCCTATACCGTCACCTACCGGTATGTTACAGAAACGCTGGATCCCCAGTCGATCTTTGTCGAGGAGGATATCGGCACCATGTCCTGCACGCTGAATTTCCTCGTCCCCGGCGGCGATTATCTGATTACGGTAACCAACCGCTTGGGCAGCAGCGGCACGGCCATCCTTTCGCTTCCCGCGCCACTCCCCTTTGAGGATGGAAAGCTCACCGCCGACCGCATTAGCATGGGGCTGCTGGCATGCAGCCGCCCCGCAGGCAGCGAATCCACCCGGGATATCCGGCGCGGCATTCGGCTGGAATCCGAAGAAATGGCTGAAACCATGGAGGAAACGAAATATGGCATGCGCATTACGCTGGCCTATCCGGAGCTGGCCAGGGAACGGGAATATGAAACAATGTTTGTCTTTCAGGCGCCCGGCGGCTATCAATGCGTTTATAACCTGGGCATTGTTCCCTATTTAACCTATAAAACCCCGCAGATGCAAATCCAGTGGCCCTTCATCGGCAATGAGTTTTTTGAGGAAATGGCCCACGCCGTGGGCGCCGTTCCCCCAGGCGTGTATACCGTAATCTGTTACCTGGACGGCATGCTGGCCGCTTCGGCCGATTTCCAGGTGCGCTAACGCGCGCTTCATTTAAAAAACACCAGCATGATCCCAGCGATCGCCGCCGCAATGATCGGATTTCCCACGATGGTTATCAGCCATTTTACAATCAGCGTTTTCCTGGGAATATAGGGTTTCAGATCCTCCGTGCCCGGGATTGTCCAGGCTTTTGTATGCCCCACCCAATACCCATCAATAAAAAAGCGGTCGAACAGCCCTTCGGCCATGGTGAGCGCGTAAAGCTGCCAGAAAGGCTGCCGGAAGCCGCGCGCCCCATTGATCCCATAAACCGCCCAGATCACAAAAGCCAGCATCGCCGCAAGCGTCGTAAGCTTGAACAGCTTCCGGTTTTTTCCCATTTTCTCCCGGGTGATCAGGCCCATTTGCACCACCCGATCCTGCATATCCTTTTCAAACAGGAAGGCAGCCTGCTCAATTCCATTGGCAATGGATATAACGCAGGGCAGCAAAAGGATAAAGCAAATCATCAAACACTCCAGGATCAACACCATGATATTCATAAAACAGCCTCCGTTTATATTGGTTTTAAAGGTTGTTCCGTTCCGCATGGGATTGGCAATGGTCTCGTTTTTCAGCACAAGCGCCGCCATTCTATTCGCTTATTGCCCCTTTGTATTCTTTTGGGGCCAGGCAGCCCCGGAAAATCCCTCCCTCAAGCAACGAAATGACCACAAAGAAAATGTCCGCGAAGGCAATAAAGAGGAAGAGATGCGAACGGGGGCGTTCTCTTTTGGAGCCCGAAAGAGAACCAGAAAGGGCTGCGTTGGTCGGCGTAAAAGCGGCAATCGCAAAGAGAAAAGGCAACGCAAAGACCCGCTCCCGGGCAGCACGGCAAAGCCGTGCATGCTGTGCGCTTTGCGCACAGGAGAAAGCAGGGCGATTTGCAGAAAAACAAGTGAACTTGTTTTATCGCCAATTGCCCTGCTTTCCGGATGCCCGGAAGCTCTCTTCGCGACATTCAAGTTACAGGCGCAAATTGTTAGTTGTTTCTTTTAAGCCGGTTCGCCCGGCGGGATGCAAGGGATGAATCCCTTGCCGCAGGATCTTAAGGGCCGCGCAGGCCCTTATCGTTT
>JAFUGB010000431.1 GCA_017469605.1 Clostridia bacterium | reverse complement strand
CAGCAGCTGATCGTCCTCCTGCACTTCGATGGGGCAGGAGGACGATCAGCTGCTGGTGCTGGTGACCGCCTGGCGCTCGTGAATGTTGGCGGAGCGCAGGACGTAGAAATCCACATAATTGCGGCCCCATTCCTCCGTGCTGACGCTGCCCACGGCGAAGATCACGTAGCGGCCCGTTTCATACATCGTATCAAAGGTGATGAAGGGGTCATTGTGATAAAAGGTGCTGTTTTCATAGTTTCGCAGGCTGCCGAACATGGCCCCGCTTTTCATGTTGTGACCGTAGATAATGTAGGCGTAGGGCCTGGTTTTCAGATTGATGCCGCTGTCCAGGAACAGCGCACCGTTTACATTGCTGTTGCCCATGGCGTCATGATCGAGATAATACACGTTATTCCGCTGCACCACGGCTTCATCCAGCATCCGATAGATCGACAGCCAGCCCACGATATATTTGCTTTTTCTCCGCAGAGCATTGAAGCGGTTGCTAACGGTCAGCTTGGGATTATCCGGGTAGCTCATGCTGGGCAGGCGTGGGATGGGCGATTGGTTGGGCGCAACCGTGACAGTTGGCGTTACCAACGGTGTTTCCTCTGGCGTTGGTGCGGGGGGGGTCAGGCTCGGTGCAGCCGTCACAGGGCTCGGCTCCAATGTGGGAGCGGCATAGTACAACTCCCGCAGATCCTGGGCAGTACGGCGGGAGGAAAGCAGATCGACACCATAGCTGATGAGCCTGATAAGCCCGTAAATTGCCACAATCAACCCCAGGAGCACCACAAGCACCCGTCCCCAGCGTACTCTTTGGTGACGGCGTCTCCTCCTCTGCCTGGGCTGCCAATCCATGTTTGTATCCTTCTGAAAGAGCAGGCCATACCGGTTTGCCGATATGGCCTGCTCTTTTCCTTGTGCCGATTATCTGTTTCCTTTTTTCCTTCTTCTGAATACCAGCGTGCCGCAAACGGCGCTGACGCCCAGAAGCACGCACCCCAGCCACAGAACAAGGTCGGCATTGTCGCCGGTCTTGGGCACCTTGTAGTTGATGATGGTGCCGCCGTTGTAGCAGCGATCTGTTTCCCCGGCGTGCACGCCTACGTTTTCATAGCGCACCATGTAGCCCGCGGGCACGGTTTCAATGATGTAGTAATCCGTGCCGCTGGAAAACCAGGCTTCATAATGCCATTCGTATTCGCTTACGATCTTCTTTTTGAACCCCTTGTGTGCCACGGTGCCGTCTGGGTTATACAGCACCCAGTCGATGCTGTCCTCATAGTCGCCCTGCCACACCTTAGTGAAGCTGAACTTGAAACCATTACCCGGCGTGTGCGTGTTGGTGAGGGTCAAGCCATCCACCGTTTTGGTATATCCCGCTATGTCATATTCATCCACGGTGTAGCTCTGTCCGTCAGGCAGGACGGGCAGCCAGATGGTGCAGGAGAAGCTGTTTTTCTCCGACTCTGTGACCTGGATATTGCTGATGGTGCTGCACGAAGCCCTGAAAGCGGCAAGCTGTTTTTTCCATGCAATCAGCGTATCCGCAGAGGGATCGTTTTTATAGGCTGTCTCCGCCGCCGTCGCTGCCGCGTAAGCTTTGATGGCGTTATCGACATTGGCTCTATGAGCACCGTACACAGGCAGCAAATTTTTAATGATCTGCAAATCCTGCTCGCTGTATCTGCCCGAGGTCGCGGCATGATCCTGCGCCAGGCTCAGCGCTCCGAAGTACGAATCGATGAACCCCTGATCCAGTTTATAGTCATCCGCCAACGTCCAGCTGCCGAGATTGTCAGCGTTGTTGCTGAACACCACGAAATCCTTGACGGGGGGGGTGCCACCGCTGTTCGCCACCCGCAGCACGATGCCCTTGGGCCGTGCCCGGTCATTATTATCATTGTCTGCCCATGTTTTTGTAACGGTAACAGGTTCTGTTTTTGTATTTATCAAGGTTGCCGTTATGGGGTCTTCTCCAATGATCCCTTCGTCATTTGTGCTTGAAAGCAATTCCCAGCCCTCTTTGCTTGCTTCCATCACCACATACTGATAATCATAGGGGATTTCAAATGTTTTCGTGCCGCCAGCGGCTAAGCTGAACGTTTTTTTATAGAAAGCATCTTGATGAGTTTCATTATCTAAATTCCAGTATAATTTGCTTCCGGACGGATTTTCTATCAATTCATAGAAATACATCCGCTCCTTGCCAAGCCAGTCGCCAAGCGCTTCTCCCGCCTTTGCATTGGGCGCTCTCCAGAAATCAACATATAAAACACTGTCTCCACCTTTACCAATATCGGATAACTTGGCATTCGTTTCCCATACTTCCTTGGTGGAGGAAAGCCGTTCTCTTTTTTCCAGCTTAATGCCATTAAGCTTGGCTTCAAAAACAGAAGAAATAGGCCCGTTCTCGTCTTTCAGCACACCGCCATCATTCCAAATGGAAAAGAGGGTGTTAGTGGTATACTTATCTTTATCCTTATATGCGACAATTGTAAAATCGAAGTTTTCGTCAGTCGGGATTTCAGGCGTTACTTTTTTTTCTACATTCAATGTCCCCAGGGGCTTTTCCCAGTCAACCCGAACATACTCGTCATGCTTTGCGTAAGGCAGGGTGAGGATAAATTCACCGTTTCCGATTGCTGTTAACGTTCCTTCTCTTCCCGCGGCATCGGTAAATTTTACCTCGTCGTCCTTTTGCATGCCAGAAAGAGGCGCATTATTGAATGTAATTTCCTCCAACTTGCCCGCTGCGTTCTCTATTTTCAGCGCGGAAATGTGATAGCCCGGTTCCGGCGTTAATCTGTAAATGACTGTTTTCCCTTCCGGCACCACGTATGTTCCGGGCTCCAATAGATTGCTGGTGATTCCTTTATTGCTCTTATCGTTCAGTGTACCGCCGTAGTTGCCCTCGCTGGTGGTCTGAATGGTGCCGCCTGCGCTGGATTCGGAGGTATAGCGATACCAAATGGTCGTGCTGGAAAAAGCGTTCGTGGACATAGCTGTTTGGCCACTGCCGCCATGGCCGGTTGCGGTCACCTTGAAACCTCTCGCGTCTGCAAGAACCACAAAGCCGGAACAGTAGGCATAATTATTTCCATTATCCGCCTTAAATCCGTTCGAGATAAATTGTGTATGGCCGTTGTTGTCTACGATCACCTGGGGATAATAGTACGCTTTATTATCAGTTGCGGTTTCATTTATATCATTCACAGTGATATTGGGGCGAACATAGATATAATCGGAAGCCATCCCGGAATTGATAGACATGGCTTCGGAGAAAAAATGGAACGCTTCTCCAATATTAATTTTATTTCCGTTGCTATCCACCTCTGTAAAGTCATTCACATACCAAAGGGGCTTTGCGTAGTTGTTACTGGAATATTTATATGGATCTCGATCCAGATTGATGCCGCAAATGGCAAAGATGAAGGTACCCTCAATGGGATTGCCAGCTTTGTCCACGATCTGATACGTGGCATCCAGCCTTTGACCCAGCATCGGCACGGGAATGCTTGAATTCATAAAAGTTTGGTCCGTGCCATTTGCGTTTTTATATTGTCCAACCGTTGAACTAACCAAGTTTTGCCTGTCTTTGCCGTCACTCATTTCTGATATCTGTGTAGCATCCGTACCGCTGTAATCAATAGTCGAGCCCTCAGCCAGATTGATGTTGCCCTGATATGCTAATGGGGCGACATTTTCCGTGGAATAACTGTATCGCTGGTCCACCACGATTTGGGCATCGGAATAGGTGATTTTCAAATCGGCAGTGGAACCATCCTGGAGAATGGCTGCATCCTCGAAAATGAAATAAAACAGATCGCCCTCCAATTTGTTGATAACGCCAGGCTTTATCGGTTTTCCCTTGGTTGCATCATAACTAACCCTGCCACTGCTTGGGTTATGTTCAAGACAATCGGCATATGGACTGTTTTCAATTTTATGGAATATCCCTTTATCTGTTCCAATTTGACTCTGATCAATATAAATGGTAGACAGCGGCAGGCCCGCGGCGAAATCCGTGACGGTCGTGGTGCTGTTGGATTGCATCACGTTTTCAGGCTTGGCTCTGCCATTCACATAAGTGTCACCCGTTACAGCGTTATTTTCATCATTTTTTGTTTTGATTACGTTGCTGTACTTGATATCGTCCGGAACATTTTGCGTCGTGTTGTCGTCCGTTACGGTTATGCGGTATTCGGTGCCATCGATGACGATCTTCGCCCATTCTTCCGTATCAAAGGGCCGCAGCGATACCAGCCAGGGAACATTGCCTCGGCTGACCGGCTTCTCCGCTTCGTATGCCACCCCGTCGGAGCCGCCCCAATAGATATCAAATAAAGCCGGATCGGATACCGACCAGGATGCCGTCTCGCCCGTCAGCCCAAGGTACGCCAAAATATCCGTCAGCGGCGCAGAACTGCCCCCTGCCAGAACATACGTTGAATCACCGTATGTAAATTCCACCGTGTACAGCTGCTCTCCGCTGCCCTCCGCTGTGGATTGATCCGAACTGAGCAAACGATCCTCGATCCCGGGAAAGTCAGCTTTGCCGCCATCAACGGGCTCGGCGTATCCAGACGCCGCTATGTCCGTTAAACAGCTGAAAAGCATGATGAACGTTAGGAGGAAGAGAGACATCTTTTGAATTGGTTTCATACTGGGCTATCTCCTTGTGTTTTTTTAAAAAGGTAATCTTTTTAATGTTTTTTTCCTATAATAAACATCCCATTAAACATATGAAATTTTACCGAATATAACGTAATTTTTCAATGGATGATTCTCCCGCACAAAGTACCTTTTTTTAAGAATTTTGTCTTCTGAATCCATCTTTGATTCATTTTGGAATTTTGAAAGACAAAAGGAACAAAACTTCATTTTTTTGTATTTTTTCCATCGACTATACGTTAATAGCAGGAAGATCCCAGAACTGTCGGACGATTAGTTTGTATCCATCCGGAAGATTATGAAACCATGCAAGAAGGCGCCTGTCATCATCGCTTAAAGTGCTTGGATCAACTGGCACAGATGCCAGTAAACTATATTTGGGATCATCACAGACAAATTCATTGAAATCACACTCAAGGCTTTCTACGATTTTTCTCAGCATATCGACCGGGATAATCTTG
>JAFUGB010000041.1 GCA_017469605.1 Clostridia bacterium | reverse complement strand
ACCGGCATGAGCCGCAAGGAGGCCGCCGCCTTCATCGAACGCTATTTTGCCGCCTACCCCGGCGTGCAGGCGTTTATGCGCAAGGCTGTGGCCGAGGGCTATGACACCGGCCTGGCGCGCACGCTGTTTGGCAGGGTGCGGCGGTTGCCCGAGCTGAAATCCCCCAACGCCAATATCCGCAATTTTGGCGAGCGCGCCGCTATGAATACGCCCGTGCAGGGAACGGCGGCCGATATCATCAAGCTGGCCATGGTGCGGGTGCATGAGGCGCTGAAAAAGGGAAACTATCAGAGCAAATTGATTTTACAGGTACACGACGAACTGATCATCGAAGCCCCGGAAAGCGAGGCCGACGGCGTGGCGCGGATGCTGAAGGAATGCATGGAAAACGTGATCACCCTGTCTGTGCCCCTGGTGGCCGAGGTCAAAACAGGAAAAAGCTGGTATGAAACCAAATAAACCGTACATTTTAGGGCTGACAGGCGGCATTGCCTGCGGAAAAAGCCATGTGGCGGCGGAGCTGCGCGCCCTGGGCGTGCCCGTGCTGGATGCCGACGGCATCTCCCGGTCGGTCACGGCGGAGGGCGGCGAGGCGCTGCCCGCTATCCGGGAAGCCTTTGGCGGCGCGGTGTTCAATGGACAAAGCCTTGACCGCCGGGCGCTGGGCAGGATCGTTTTTGAGGATGATGAAAAACGCAGGCAGCTGGAGCATATCATCCATCCCATTGTGATTTCCCGCATGCGGCGGGAAACCGAGGTGGCAAACGCGCCCATCGTGGGCTGGGATGTGCCGCTGCTGTATGAAACGGGCATGGACGCCCAGTGCGATGAAGTATGGTGCGTGTATATCACGGAGCAGGAGCAGCTGCGCCGGGTGATGCGCCGGGATCATCTGAGCCGGGAGGCGGCCCAGGCGCGTATTGACAGCCAATGGCCCATGGCGGATAAAAAGGCCCGGGCCCAGCACCGCGTCAGCACCATGGGAAGCCGGGCGGCCACCCGCCATCATGTGCGCACGCTGCTGCGCGATTTGCAAAGGAGACTGCGTCATGAGTGATTTTCGTCCCACTCCCCGCAACAGGCGCAGCGCGCAGCGCGCGGGCGTCAATCCGTGGAGCCGTCCTGTGGCGCGCAGTCTGGCGCCCAAAGCCGAAAAACAGCCGGAACCCCGCCCCCAGAAGCCTGCCCGGCCTGCCGGGCGTTTTCCCTGGCGAACAGTGATTGTGCTGGCGCTGCTGCTGATGGCCGCCGTGCTGCTGCTGGGAACCGTTCGCGGCAAACGGCGGGATCTTGCGCTGCGCTGGGAGCAGGCGGCGGCGGAGTATGCCCAGCTGGTGGCCCGTCATACCGTCAATGAAACCCGTCCCTGGATAGAAAAATACGCGGCCGAAAATAACATTGAGCCGGCTTTTGCGGCGGCCGTCATCCTGAGGGAAAGCAGCTATAACGCCATGGCCACCACCAGCGCGGGGGTCCGGGGGCTGATGCAGCTGATGCCCTATACCTTTGAGCAGGTACGCGGCGCATTGAAGGAGGATACCACTT
>JAFUGB010000430.1 GCA_017469605.1 Clostridia bacterium | reverse complement strand
TCACAGCTTTATTCCAAGCGCTTTTCTGTGGTGTTGGGCAGGCGGTTCAGCCGCTGACCTCGGCGAATCACGGCGCGGGTAACAGGGAAAGAATTCTCGCTTTCTGGAAAATGTCTTTGTTGACTACCATTTTTCTCGGAATAGGCTTTACCGTTATCGGAGAAATTTTGCCGCTCCAAATCACCCGGCTGTTCATGCGAGCCACAGAAAAAGAACTTCTGGCTGCTCCTGCAATCTTCCGTCAATTATTCCTGGTATGCATTCCGCTGGGAATCAATGTTTTGTCCGTTTATTTCCTGCAGTCGATTCTGAAAGAAAGAGAATCGCTGATCATTGCGCTTGCCCGCAGTGTATTTATCAGTGGCGCATTGATCTTCCTGCTCCCGCTCATCCTGGGTATTCAGGGAGTTTGGCTGGCCCTGCCAGTTGCGATCATGGCACTATTGCTTGTCCGAAAAGCAAACAAAACTGAGGAATAATTACACCCCAAAAGCGAACCAGTCCACAGCACGGTTTGTGTTGAAGCTGCCGCCGACCACGATACTGCATCCGCTGGCAGTCTTGCTGTGCACCTTGATCGCGCCGTTGTCAACTGCCGAGCCAAATCACAGATCCTGAATGAGATGTGCCTCGCATTGGGATTGTATGCCAGGAAGGTCTGGATCAATCCAAACTTAGAATACGATACAGATTGTCATCCATAACTCCTCTTGTTGATGCCATCGTTGCTGCCGGAGGAGCCGACGGTGTTGATGTGCTCACGAGTGCAACCTTCACAAGCAACGCGATCCTCACCGTTGTTAAGGAAGCCCAAAAGGGCGGCCCTGGTGACGGAAGGATGACACCGGGCGTTTATGTTGGAAGCGCTCATGGCTCCAAGAGTACGATTAAAATGGCGGTTGCGATATGACAGTACAAGGCGCAAAGCATTTTCAGGATGGAGAAATTTTCCGCCTGGACAGCAATCCATCCTGTGCCCTGCAGGTCATCCACACACCAGGCTATACGCCGGATTCGGTCATTTTCTATGATGAAAAGCAGGGCATTGCATTTGTTGGGGATACCATCTTCAAGGGCAGCCGTGGAAACGATCAATATCCCGGCGGCAACGGCAGACAGCTGCTGCAAAGCATTCGCAAGCGCATCCTGACGCTGCCGGATGAAACCATTCTCTATTCCGGCCATTCAGAAGAAACAACGGTAGACGAGGAAAGGCGTTATTGATCCAGCTTATCCTTATACTCCTGGATCGTCATCCCCTCGTACTTTTTGAACACTTTAGAAAAGTAAGTATATGGTGATCAACGACCAACGCCGGGCCCTCAGCGACCAGTGGGTGAACGAGTTCCTGATGGATCAGCAGGTGTATGCCATGGTGCGGCAGGATGCTATAGACGCCGCACCTGCCGGGATCGAACTGAGCGATCTTAAAAACCTACTGTGCATATTGGTCGCAGGCCCTGAATACCGGGAAGCGGAAGTCAGCTATTGGCGGGATGTAGTCGGACTTTCCAATGACGTCCTGTTCGCCGAAAACATGGAGACGGCGCTAATGAGCGTATCCACCGGTGCGGGCTTTTTGCCCTGCGACCACGATGTGCCATCCCTGGGCGGCAATATAAGGCTGCCCCTATTAAGGAGTGGCGTATCCCTGACCCGAAAGATGTACGCCTTCTGGCCCGAGCAAAAGGATTTTTCCCTGCAAAGAGAATTTTCCGATATGCTGCGGACGCACATTCAATAAGCTAAACTTATCAGAAGTAGTCTTATACCCCCGAAATCCAGATTGATTCGGGGGTTTTTCTCGTTTATAATAAGCGTGTAATCAATGAAACGGAGGGGAACATCATGGCAAATCTGATCGTCTATTATTCCCGCAAAGGGCAGAATTATTGGAGCGGCTCGATTGTGGACTTGGTGAAGGGCAACACCGAGCGGGTGGCGGAATTCATCCAGAAGGCCGTGGGCGGCGATCTGTTTGAGATCGAGACCGTGAAGGAATACAGCAAGGACTACATGACTTGCACTGAGGAGGCCAAGGGTGAATTGCAGCAGCACGCCCGCCCGGAACTCAAGAAATATCTGGATTCCATCGACGATTACGACACCATTTTCCTGGGCTATCCCAACTGGTGGGGCACCATGCCGATGTGCGTCTATACCTTTTTGGAGCATTACGACCTGACCGGCAAAAAGATCGTGCCCTTCTGCACCAACGAGGGCAGCGGCATGGGCGGCAGCGAACGGGAACTGAAAAAGATCTGCAAAGGCGCCAACGTGGTGTCCGGCCTGGTGATTCACGGTGCGGAAGCCGCCAAGAGCGAGGCCAAGGTGGCGACTTGGGCAAAGAAAAATGTCTGATATAGCGCTTTGCCAAGCGGCATACAAGGAAATGTACCGGTCCACGATCGCCAAGGATATCCCGGCGCTGTCTGCCGTGTTGGATGAATCTTTTGTGCTTGTCCACATGACCGGAATGCGGCAGGGCAAGGCTGCTTTCCTGAAAGCGGTGAAAAACGGCACCCTGAATTATTCCTCCGCTGAACACGACAGCATGGAAGTGACTTTGCACGGCGACAGGGCCACGCTCATCGGCAAAAGCCGGGTGCACGCAGTCGTGTTCGGTGGAGGGTGGCACACCTGGCGATTGGAGCAGGATTTGCAGCTGATAAAGAAAAACGGTCAATGGCTGATCACCCTGTCCGAAGCCGGCACCTATTGAGGAATTCAAATGAAAAACAAGTTCAAGCGCATCCTGGATATGATCATGACCCTGGCGCTACCCTGCCTGATGGCCTACGAGTTGATCGGCGAAGCCACCCATGAAATCCTGGGGCTGTGCATGGTGGCGCTGTTCATCCTGCACCACGCCATGAACTGGAACTGGCACAAGCGGCTGTTCCGGGGCAAGTACACCGCTTACCGCACTGTATTAACGGTGTTGGATATCCTGATGATCGTCGTCTTTATCGACCAGGCGGTGACCGGCATTATGATGGCGAAGCACGTGTTCCCCGATCTGCCCCACGTGGGCAGGCGCTCCTTTGCCCGGGTGCTGCACCTGCTGGGAGCGTACTGGGGCTTTGTGATGTGCTGCCTCCACGCAGGGATGCACATGACGGGGCTGCTGCGGAAATGGCAGAAGAAAACCGGGGCGGCGAAAATCTTTCCCGCTGTGCTGGCGCTGGGCGTTTCTGCCTATGGCATGTACGCTTTCATCTGCCGTGGCCTGCCAATCTATATGACTTTACAGGAACAGTTTGTGTTCTTCGATTATGACGAACCGCTGGCGCTGTTTTTCCTGGATTACGCGGCCATTATGTTGTTACTGATTTTGGTGGGCTGCGTGCTGGGGTACGCGCTGCAAAACGTGAAAAGGAGGAACCGAGCACGAAGGTTTTGCTGGTGAACGGCAGCCCCCATCAAAAGGGCTGTACCTATACGGCACTGGCCGAGGCGGCGTCTGCGCTGAACCAAGAAGGGATCGAAACAGATTTCTTCTGGATCGGCAATAAGCTCATCGCCGGCTGCATCGGCTGCTATCAGTGCGACAAAAAGCACGGGTGTGTGTTTGACGACAAGGTGAACGAATTTACCAAGCTGGCGGTGGAATATGACGGCTTCATTTTCGGCTCCCCGGTCTATTATTCCGGGATGAACGGAAGCCTGATGAGCTTTATGGATCGGGTGTTTTTCTCCGCGTCCAGCCAGGAGTCCCATCCTTTCCGCTTCAAGCCCGCCGCGGCCGTGGTCTCCGCCCGCCGGGCCGGCACCACTTCCGCCCTGGATCAGATGAATAAATACTTCCTGCATCAGCAGATGCCCATCGTTTCCTCCCGGTACTGGAACATGGTGCATGGCAACAC
>JAFUGB010000429.1 GCA_017469605.1 Clostridia bacterium | reverse complement strand
TTTGGCAAAGGTCTGCATGTGCTCACCGGTGAAACGGGCGCCGGCAAATCCATTGTGGTGGATGCCGTAAACCTGATCCTGGGCGGACGGGCAGATCGCGAGCTGATTCGCAACGGCTGCGAAAAGGCTTATGCCGAAGGACTTTTTGACTTATCCGATTGTTCCCGCGCAAAGACCTGGATGAACGCCCATGAAATGGAATATGAGGGCGACCAGCTGACCGTTTCGCGGGAAATCAATCTGAACGGCAGGAGCGTTTGCCGGATCCAGGGCATTGCCGTGCCCTTGGCGCAGCTTAAAGAGCTCTCCGGCTTGCTGATGGATATGCACGGACAGCATGAGCACCAATCGCTGCTGGATGATAAAAACCATATGCAGTGCCTTGACGCGCTGGGGGATGATGATTATACTGCGTGCCAGGCCGAAACCTCTGCGCTGTTTGCCGTATACCGTGAAGCGCATGCGGCATACAGCCGGTTAAAGCGGGAAAGCGTGCATCGGGAAGAAAAAATGATGCAGCTCCGCGCCCAGGAGGAGGAGCTTTCTTCCGCCCAGCTTATCGAAGGGGAGGAAGAAACGCTGAGCCAGGAAAAAGAGCGCTATCGCAGCACCGAAAAAATCACACAGGCGCTGCGTCAGGCCTGCGATGCGCTGTATGAGGCCGCCGGCGGGCATGCTGCGGTGGAGCAGGCGCGCTCGGCCATGCACGCATTGGCGCCTATCGAGCGGCTGGGCAATGATTACGCTGAGCTGTACAGGCGAGCAGAATCCCTCTATTATGACGCTGAGGATCTGGGATTGACGGCACGCGGCATGCTGGATGAATTGGATGATGATTCCGAGCGCGCGGCGCGGGTGGAAGAGCGGCTGGATATGATCCGCAAGCTTTCCCGCAAATATGGGGCAACCGTGGGGGAAATGCTGAAGAAGCTGGATGAGATCCGGGAAGAGCTGTCCCAGTTTGAAAGCATGGAAATCTCTTTAGATCGCCTGAAAAAGAAAGCCCAGGAAGCCTATCGGGATTATTATGCGGCCGCCGCGCGTTTATCTGAAAAAAGAAAGGCGCTGGCCAAGCAGTTTGAAACAAAAATGGAAACACAGCTGCATGATTTAAATATGAAGGGCACGCGCTTTTTCGTTTCTTTTTCACAAGATCCGGTTACGCCCACGGCAAACGGAATTGATCAGGTTTCTTTCCTAATCGCACCCAATGCCGGTGAGGAAAAGAAACCGCTCTCCAAAATTGCTTCCGGCGGCGAGCTTTCCCGCGTCATGCTGTCTCTGAAAGCGCTGTCAGCCGAAAGGGCGGAAATCCCATCCATGGTGTTTGATGAGATCGATACCGGTATTTCCGGCCGAACCGCCCAGGTTGTCGCACAAAAAATGTGGGATATCGCAAAGTACCGCCAGGTTGTCTGTGTGACGCATTTACAGCAGATCGCCGCCATGGCAACCCGCCATTATTTGGTGAGCAAAGCCGAGCAGGCGGGCAGGACCAATACATCGGTAAGGGAATTAAGCGGCGGCGAGCGGGTTCGGGAAATCGCCAGAATGCTGAGCGGTGTCAGCGAAAACAGTGAAAGCGGATTGGCCCACGCGGGGCATATGTTGGAGGAGGCTGCGGCCTACCGGGAAAAATAATGGCACGCAAATTTAAAGGAAGGCGCTTGATCTGGGACCTTCCTTTTTATTTCTTTACAAAAATGTTTCAATTTCATGTATTCCTACTGTACCAAACAACAAATTATGTGGTATAATATAATCTGTATCCGTGTGAATGGATATGAAAGAAGGAAATTGAACGGATGAGCAGTATGTCCTTGATCCTTGCGTCCGGATCCCCCAGAAGAAGGGAACTCCTTTCGCTGATGGGCATTGATTTTGAGGTTTGTCCGGTGGATGTTGACGAGCACTTGAGCGGCCATCCCGGACAGGTTGTCGCAGCGCTGGCTGAAAGAAAAGCGCGGGCGGCTTATGCGCGGCATCCCGGCGCGACAGTGCTTGGATCGGATAC
>JAFUGB010000428.1 GCA_017469605.1 Clostridia bacterium | reverse complement strand
TCGTAGTCGCTAAGCGCACCAAACGGCCGGACATGTGGCCGTCCTTCTTCATCAGTTGCAAGATAAAATGTTCCACAATTTCTTAAGAATTCAAATACTTCTTTCATCGGTTTCTACTCCTTCCTGTTAATCAAATAGCGATTTATCGTTTCTATTATAGCACACCATAATATACTTCTCAGCACCTGCTATTTTTCTGTTTTTTCTGGTCAGCATTCACCACACATCCTCAAATACTTATACACCGTTTGCCTGCTCAACCCGCATACCCGGGCAAACTCCGTCACATTCAAATCCCCATGGATGTATGCGGGATAGTGCTTGTAAAATATCGCGGGAATATCGTCCTTGGTAGTGGGGCGGCGTCCGATACGCCGCCCTTTTGCATATGTTCCAACAGGAAATCCAGTTGCAGCTTCACCAGCGTCAAAGACCACGGCAGGCGTCAACACTTTGGGAGCACTTGCTTCGCCGGTTTCTTTACGATTTTTCACTCTTGCGGACATAGCCGCCGTCCAGGGCTTCCGCCAGGGGATTTTCCCGGTTCCCGTTTCGGCTGTCATCATCCGATGCCCGGCAGCCGAAGGATTTATATTTGTCTGCCGTTGACTTCCTGTTATTTTTAATCAATTTGGTTTTATTCTTCCAGTTTATTTCCATTGTATATTTTTCAGTTTCCGCTATAATTAGTTGCAGCTAACCGCTTTGTAAAAAGGCTTTTTTCTTTATCCGGTGGTTAGGACCTCCTAACCTCGTGTTGAAGCTGTTGGAAATTTATACGCGCGCCCGCGCAGAAGGAGTTATCATGAAAAAGCTGATCCCCCTGATCCTGGCCGTAATGCTGGCTGCCGCCCTGGCCGTGACAGCCTCCGCTGAGGATACCGTATACGGCACTGCCACCCTGACGTACGCCGAATTCTATGCCGGCGACGTGAGCAGCGTGGATGCCATTGATGTGGTTACCTCCGCCACCAACGGCAAATCCGGCACCTTCAAGAACACCGTTTCCGACTTTGTGGACGAGCAGACCAACAAGGATGGCTACCATATCACCGGTATCGCCAATGTGAACGTGGCTGTGGCCGCTGCCGACGCGGAAGCCTACAAGGCCATCAATCCCACCTTCGCGGAAGCCGCTGAAGCCCCCGCCCAGTACAAGCCCGTGACCATCGAGGATGGCAAGGCCGTGTACGGCGCCACCGTTTTCAATGTGGCCGCCACCGTGGATGACGCCAATATCGAAGTGATCACCGATTCCCACTGGGGCGATTACCAGATCAACATCCTGGAAACCAGCACCAAATATATCCGCAACACCCGTGAGGACGCCGATTTCGCCGTGAACAGCAACGTGCAGGGCATCATCGTGGAAACCGAAAGCGGCCTGAAGGTGGGCATGGAGCACCTGCAGAGCATTTGGGTGCAGCCCTATGAAATTTCCTGGAACGTGTCCGTGGACAACAGCCACAACGACGAACTGGTATACGATAACATTCCCGAGCTGGACAAGCTGATGGGCGAAAAAGTGACCAAGGTCACCTTCATCAATGCCGATGACGCTTATGTGTATACCTTTGAGGGCGCTTACCTGCCCATCAAGTTCCCCAGCAGCCTGGCTGTGGAAAACGCCCGCTCCGCCGATGGCAAGACCGCTGTGACCGTGACCGGCCTGGTGGAGGACTACGCGCCTGTTTACACCGTGGAAGGTTTGGAAATTGAAGTGGCCGACAACAGCGAAATGACCTGGACCGCCGACCTGGCCGGCGCTTACACCCTGGTGCTGAACGACGCCAACGGCAAGTATGCCCTGCTGAGCGCGCCCTTCGTGCTGTCCACCGATATCCTGCCCGTGGCCTGGGATGCCGATCTGGAAGAGCTGGCCCTGGCCGAAGGCGCTGACGAAGCCATGAAGGACGCCTTCATCGCCAACCTGGCCACCGTTACCGTGAACGGAACCGAATACAAGGCCTCCGGCCGCGGCGCCGCCGTGATCATCAACAACATTGGTGAATTGGATACCGAGGCCGCCTTGACTCAGGGCAAGGGCAAGGACGCCGTTGTGACCCCCATCTTTGCCGAATCCGGCGAATATGAGATCGTTGTGAAAGCCACCGGCTTTGATAATGCCCTGACCTTCACCGCCGATATCCAGAAGTAATTGGTTTGCCTGCCGCCGCAGGGTAAAAAATGCCCTGCGGCGGTTTTCTGTATGAGGAGATTATATGGTCCTGCTGATTTCTTTGTTCCTGGCTTTTTTGATCGTCCATTTTGGCAAAAACGCACTGCGCAGGCACCCCGGCGGATGGTATATCCTGTGCGCGGCGGTCTCCGCGGCAGTGATCGCCTTTGTATACAGTGGGAAAAACCAGGCGTTGGCCG
>JAFUGB010000427.1 GCA_017469605.1 Clostridia bacterium | reverse complement strand
TGCGCGATCAGCGCGGGGGAGAACACAAAGAATTAAGGAACGATGAAGGCCACCAGCGCCAGCAGGAAGGCCCTGTATCCCGTTTTCATGGGATTGGTCTGGGCCAGGCCGGCGGCGGAATAGCTGGCCAGCGCCACGGGCGGTGTGACCGAGGAGAAGCAGCTGAAGAAGAACACGAACATGTGCACCGCAATGTTGGAGAAGCCCATGTTGACCAGCGTGTTGGCCGCGATGGTGGCGGTGATCATGTAGCTGGCCACGGCGGGCATGCCCATACCCATGATGATGCACACCAGCATCGTGATCATCAGCGCCAGGATGGGGATGTTCTTGAACACACCCAACAGCGCCGCGAAGGAAAAACCGAAGCCCGTCAGGCTGATCACGCCCACGATGATGCCGGCGCAGGCGCAGGCCGCGCCCAGGCTGACCGTGCTCATCATGCCCTTGGCAATGCCGTCCAGCACGTCCTTAATGGACATGCGGGTCTCCTTGCGCAGAGCGGCGATGATGGGCGTGAGGATGATGCAGATGATAGCACTGCGGAAAACGGAATAACCCAGGATCACGCTGACGATGAAGGCCGCCAGGGGCAGGATCGTGTGCGCATAGGTTTTAATGCGCTGCTTGACTTCCGCAATATCGATCTCCTCCACCCGGCCGATGCCGCTTTTTGCGGAATAGAAATCGATAGCCAAATAGATGGAAAAGTAATACAGCAGGGCGGGGATGATGGCCGCGACCATGATAGACGAGTAGCTCAGGCCCAGCAGTTCCGCCATCACGAAGGCGCCGGCGCCCATCATGGGCGGCATGATCAAACCGCCGGTGGAGGCGGTGGCCTCAACGCCCGCCGCAAAATCGGCCTCAAAGCCGCTCTTTTTCATCATAGGAATGGTGAACGCGCCGGTCACCATCACGTTGGCGATGGGCGTGCCCGAGATGGTGCCAAACAGCGCGCTGGCCACCACCGAGGATTTGGCCGCGCCGCCGCGCAGCTTGCTGGATACATAATCGGCCAGCGCCATGAACAGCTTGCTCGTACCGCTGATTTCAATAAACTGGCCCATAATCATGAACAGCACCAGGTAGCGAGCGGAGGTATCCAGCGCCGTGCCGAAAATGCCGTTTCCGTTGACGTACAGGAAGTACATCACGCGCTTATAGGTATAGCCGCGATGCCCCATGATGCCCGGCAGATACTGGCCGAACAGTGCGTACAGGATGAAGATGAAGGCGATGATCGGCAGCGCCTTTCCCACCTTGCGCTCGGTGAAGAACAGAATGGCGATCACCAGCAGCGTGCAGCAGACGACGATCTTGGGTGTAATGTTGCCCGCCGTCCTGGCGATAGCATTATAATTGAACAGCAGTTCGCTTACGCCGAAGAGCACGAACAGCATGATCACAATGTTCATCACGGAGGTCACGACGGGATGCTTTTTGTCCTTCAGCTTGGTCAATTCCATCAGCACGGCGATCACGCCTACGATGGCCAGATGCAGCGGGCGCATCTGGAAGGAGGAGATGGTGCCGAAGGCGCTGTTGTAGATATGCAGCAAGCCTCCCAGCAGCGCAATGACATACAGGATGTATTTCAGTATTTGCGTTATATCCGTTTTTTTGCTTTCCATTGGAATTCTCCTTTGAAGAAAGGGGAACCGCCCGTTTTCAGGCAGACGATTCCCCTTCGTTTCGTTTTTTCTATCCGACGCGGATTATTCCAGGCCAGCCTCTTTAAAGTATTTTTCAGCGCCGGGATGCTGCGCGGCGCCTACGGTATGGGCCGCCGCTTCACGGGTGATGGTCGCAGCGGAGGCATGGAAGGTGGACAGCAGATCGAGATGTTCATAGAGCGCCTTGGTGATCTCATAGGCCATATCTTCGCTCATGTCGGGAGAGACGCTCAGCTGAATACGCTGCACAGCTGTGTAAATATCCTCATCCATGCCGCTGTAAGTGCCGGCGGGGATCACTTCAAACACGCTCAGGAAGGGATCGACGGATTCCGTCCACAGGGTCTGTATATCCTCCGGAATGTTCACCAGGCGCACGTCTTTACGGCTGGCCAGGTTGGTGATAGAGGCGGCAGGCGTGCCGCTGTATACGCAGCCGGCGTCGATCAGGCCGTCGCCCAGCTGATCCATGGCCTGATCATAGGGCAGATATACCATGTTTACATCGTTTTCCGTCCATCCCAGGGCATTGACCATTTCCTTGAACTGCTGCTCGGCGCCGCCGCCGGCCTCGCCGATGGCAACCTTTTTGCCCTTCAGGTCCGTCGCGTCCACGATGTCGGAATCCGCCAGCACCACGATCTGACACACGGTGGAATGCAGGGTGCCCAGCACGTTCAGCTGCAGGTTTTCACCTTCAAAAATGCCGGTGTTGGTGTAAGCGTCATAGCACTGCTGGGAGCTGGACAGGCCCAAATCCAGTTCGCCCTGCCCTACCAGACGGGTGTTTTCGATGCCGCCGGCAGTGACCTGCACGTTCACGGTTACGCCATCCACATAATCGTTGATGATCTGAGCAATGCCGCCGGCAATGGGATAGAACGCGCCGCCGATGGGGCCGGAGCCGATGATCAGACGGGTGTCCGCCAGCGCAGCCGTGCAGCCGCACAGCAGGGCCAGCGCTACGAGTAACGAGATGAGCTTCTTCATTTGGGGTACTTCCTTTCTGATTTTTATTTTGTTGGAAACCACGATCCTATGGCTTCCAGCAAGATCAAAATATATCTTTAAGACAAAATTATATATTTTATGCATGTATATAATATATGATCTCTACTCAAAAATCAATACCTTTTTGATGAAAATATTTCCTTATCGATTTCTTAGCAGCCGCTGCAAAAACACCTCGATCCAATGATCCCATGCGCCAGGTATGATCGCCCAGTTCCTGTTCAAAATAGGTGTGACGGTATGAATCGCCGGGCAGCGACTGGAAAAATCGGCTTATGTGCTGTGCGGATGTCAAGTTGCAATCCGCAGTGACGTCCATATGAAACAGCGCAGGAAGAGGCGCACGATGATCCATCCACCCATGGACAAACCGCAGATAAATCGCTCCTTTCGGTTGACCAATAGCGGGAACCAGCCCTCCATCAACGCGGGCAACTCCTGCGCTATATAGGTCATCCAGCGTTCTCCATAGACCATAATATCGCACAGTCAATACGGCCATTGCATCCTCTCCAATTTACAGCGGAATGTTTCCATGCCGCTTCTGAGGCCGATCCTCGCGTTTCCGGCGCAGCACATCCAGCGCAGAAAGCAGCTTTTGTCGCGTCTCCTGGGGCAGGATCACGTCGTCCACATAGCCCCGCTCCGCCGCGCGGTAGGGATTAAGAACGGAGGAGCGATACTCTTTTTTCCAATCTTTACGTTTCTGCGGGTCATTTTCTTCCCGAATCAAGATATTGGCAGCGCCGTCCTCGCCCATCACCGCGATCTGCGCGCTGTCCCAGGCATAGACAAAGTCCGCGCCCAGATGCTTGCTGCACATAGCCAAGTATGCGCCGCCATACGCCTTGCGCAATATGACAGTCAGCTTGGGCACGGCAGCCTCGCTGTATGCGTACAAAAGCTTGGCGCCATGCCGGATGATGCCCGCATCCTCCTGCTGCAGCCCGGGCAAGAATCCCGGGACATCCACCAGGGTGACAAGCGGAATGCCAAACGCATCGCAGAAACGCACAAAGCGTGCGGCCTTATCGGATGCGTTGACATCCAAGCAGCCGGCCTGCACCTGGGGCTGGTTAGCGATGATCCCCACAGGCATGCCCCCCACGCGGGCAAAGGCCGTCAAAATATTGCGGGCGTACTCGGCCATGGATTCCAGTATCTCCCCATCGTCGGCCAATTCCCGAATGACCTGGCGCATATCATAGATTTTATTGATATCAGGGGGCAGCAGCTGCTCCAGGGCGGGGCGCAGGCCACCGTCTGTCTCGCCCATACCCATCAGCGGTGCCGCCTGTGCCGCATGGGAAGGCAGGAAACTCAGCAGTTGTCGGATGCGAGCGATGCAATTCTCCTCCGTCGCATCCCGGAAATGGGCGTTGCCGCTGATGGTGCTGTGCGTGGCTGCGCCGCCCAGGCGTTCCGCGCTGACCTCTTCCCGGGTGACGGCCTTGATCACCTCAGGTCCTGTAATGAACATGCGGCTCACGTCATCCACCGTGAAGATGAAATCGGTCAGCGCAGGCGAATAAACCGCGCCGCCAGCACAGGGGCCCAAAATGGCGGTGATCTGCGGGATCACGCCGGAGGCGCGCGTATTCATGCGGAATATTTTGCCATATCCTGCCAGGGAATTGACCCCTTCCTGGATGCGCGCGCCTCCGGAATCGTTCATGCCCACCACGGGCGCGCCTGCATCCATTGCCAGCTCCATAAGGCGGCAAATCTTATTGGCCTGCTCCTCGCCCATGGAGCCGCCCATGACGGTAAAATCCTGGGCATAGGCAAACACGGTGCGCCCATGCACCTTGCCATAACCACCCACTACGCCATCGCCGTCATACACCTTTTGCGGCATGCCGAAATCGGGGCAGCGATGGCGCACATAGGCATCCAACTCCTGAAACGTGCCGGCATCAAACAGCAGCGCCAAGCGCTCCCTGGCAGTATGCTTGCCTTTGTCGTGCTGCTTCTGGATCGCCTTTTCTCCCCCTCCCCGCAGTATTTGGGCTTGGCGCTCCAGATAGCGCTGATGATCACTCATTGCTTTTCCTCCAGGTCAATCCTGAATTGGTTTCCACGCAGGGATATCGCCTAAACCTGAGGGGATGCGCACCGTCTTGGGGCGGCTGAACTCCAGCAGGGTTTCCGCGCAGCGCTCACGGCCGTATCCGCTGGCCTTATTGCCTCCAAACGGCACGCACTGGGCTCCCAAGCGATAAAAGTTGTTCACATAGACACTGCCCGTATCCAGCGCCCGGACGACGCGCATAGCGCGGGTATGGCTCTCGGAGAATACCACGGCAATCAGACCGAAATCCGTATCGTTAGCGATGGAGATCGCTTCTTCGTCCCCGTCGAAGGGCATGATGCAGGTGACAGGTCCAAAGATTTCCTCTCGGGCAATACGCATATCGCGTGTCACATCGGTAAATAGCGTGGGACCCACAAAATAGCCGTCGGTCAGGTCTCCCTCCGTGGGCACGGGCAGCTGACGGGTCAGCACAGCACCCTCCTGCTTGCCGGTTTCGATATAGGCCAGCACCTTTTGCTGATGAGCACGGGTCACCATTGGTCCCATGTTCACCTTTGGATCCATTCCATCGCCCAACACCAAGCGATCCATCAGCGCAATGAATTTCGCCGTGAACGACTCCAGGATGCTGCGATCTACCAGAATGCGCGAGGTAGCGGTGCATGCCTCACCGCAGTTATAAAACGCACCCTCGAAAGCCGTTTTCACCGCGCGCTCCAAATCGCAGTCAGAGAGGGCGATAAAGGCGTTTTTGCCACCAAGCTCCATGATGCATGGGGTCAGATTATCCGCGCTTTGCTTCAAAATGGCGCGGCCGCCGTTGTCCGAACCGGTAAAGGAAATTTTTCGCACCAGCGGATGCTGGGTCAGAGCAATGCCAGTTTCCAGCCCGGGGCCCACGATCAGCTCCAGCACATGCTCGGGCAACACGCTCTGCACGATCTCTACGATTTTCATCACGGCCAAGGGCGCCTGATCGCCTGGCTTGATCACCACGGTATTGCCAGCCGCCAGCGCCGGGGCAATTTTCGCTCCCGCGTGCAGCGGCGGCCAGTTAAAGGGAACGATGCCCGCCACCACGCCGAAAGGCTCCAGGTAGATCTCCGCGTTGATGGCGCCCAGTTCATACAGATCGCTGGGCAGATTGCCGATCAACCCACCGAAGAAATCGAAAGCCTCCGCGCAGCGGCGCACGTCGTTGGCCGATACATCCAAAGGCTTGCCTTCTTCCTCCGTTTCAATGCGGGCGATCAATTCGCTTTGCCCTCGCAACGCCTGCGCCGCCTTTTTCAGGTATACGCCGCGCTCATGGGGCGACAGCCGTTTCCATACGTGATGAAAGGCATGATCCGCCGCGCGGACGCAGGCGTCCACCTCTTTTGCGCCGCAGCCCTGCACCACCGCATAGGGCGTATCATTCTTGGGATTGTAAACAACAAAACGATGGGATTCCTCCTC
>JAFUGB010000040.1 GCA_017469605.1 Clostridia bacterium | reverse complement strand
GGATCACCTCCAGATCGCGCTCCTTGCTGATTTTTCCGCTGATGCGCTGGCCGTTCATGTATACTTCACCGGCCGTAATGGGATTGATGCGAACCAGCGCATGGCCAATGGTGGTTTTTCCGGAGCCGCTTTCGCCCACCAGCGCAAAGGTTTCGCCCTTGTAAATGGTAAAGTTCACGTTATCCACGGCCACAAACTTTTTGCGACCGGCGCCAAAGGTAACCTGCATGTTCTTGACCTCGATCAGCGGCTGCCGGTTTGGATCCAGGTGCGGATGGTAGGCGTTTGGATCGGTCCCCCGGGAAGCGCCGTCCTGGGTTTCCAGCAGCCGGATGGCCTGGGGCTGCTCCACATGGGGCGCCCGGGGATCCCGCAGCCACGCCTTGACACGATGGGTGGCCGTCACCTCATACATGGGCGGCTCCTCCACAAAATCAATGTTCAGCGCGTGCTTATTGCGGGGCGCAAAGGCATCGCCGTGGACCTTATTAAACAGGTTGGGCGGGGTGCCGTCGATGGCGGGCAGCTTTTCCCCCTTGACGCCCAGCTGCGGCAGGGCCGAAAGCAGCGCCCAGGTATAGGGATGCCAGGGATCAAAAAACACCTCGTTGGCCATGCCGATCTCGATCACCTGACCGGCGTACATCACCGCCACGCGATCAGCCACGTTGGCCACCACGCCCAGGTCGTGGGTGATATAGATGATGGTCATGTTCTGCTCTTTTTGCAGCCTGCGGATCAATTCCAGGATCTGGGCCTGGATGGTCACATCCAGAGCGGTGGTGGGCTCATCGCAAATCAAAATCTGGGGCTTGCAGGCCACGGCGATGGCGATGACCACGCGCTGGCGCATGCCGCCGGAAAACTCATGGGGATACTGCTTGTAGCGGCGTTCAGGATCGGGAATGCCCACGGCCTTCAGCATCCGGATGGTTTCCGCTCTGGCGGCGCTGCCGCGCAGCCCCTGATGCAGCTCCACCGATTCCTGGATCTGCCGTCCCACGGTTTTCAGCGGGTTCAGGCTGGTCATGGGATCCTGTGTGACCATGGCGATCTTTTTGCCGCGGATGCCCAGCCATTCCCGTTCGGAAAGCCGGGTCAGGTCCTGGCCGTCATAGGTGATGCTGCCGTGGGTGATACTGCCGTTTTTATCCAGCATGCCCACAAAGCACTTGGTGAACACGCTTTTGCCCGAGCCGCTTTCGCCCACGATGGCCAACGTTTCCCCCTCGTACAGGTCGAGAGAAGCCCTGCGAATGGCAGTAAGCTTCTGGCCGCGCAGGGAAAAGGTAACCTCCAGCTCCTTGGCCGAAAGCAGCGGCGCCTGGGACAGCACCTGACGCGCGCGAAGCTCAAAATCCTCCGCCAGGGCCGCTGTTCCCCGTTGATAAGCCTGCTGCATTTGCACGCCTCCTTTCGCTTCTTCATCCCATGAAAGAAAAATGTTTTTATATTATATCGCGCGGATTTTTATCGGTCAAGCGTTTGAAATCGCGCTTTTTTCCTCCCAGCCTATGATGGGAATGCCGCAATTATCCCTTTTTCCCGCAAAACATTGACCGGCGTTTACCATAGTTGTTTCGATTTGCATATTTTTTGCCCGTTTGCTGCATTTTTTGTTTTAAAAAGCGGTAAATAAGATTAAATTGTATTTAAAATGGATATTTTTTGCATTTTCCTTGCACTTTCATTTACGCTATGGTATCATTACTCCTGTATATAAAATCATCGTCCGAAAGGGCGTTCCGCAAAGGAGTATTTGCATGGACAACGCAGCCCGCAGCCAGAAGGAAAAGCAGTTGATTGCTGCCTGTATTATATCGCTTGTTATTTTCGCGGCAGGGTGGCTTACGCTGCCGATCCTGAGCGCCAAGATCCTGCTGGCGGTTGTGCTGCTGCTGATCGCGGGCACGCTGTTTTTTTCCAACGACACCGGCCGGTACGTGTGCAAGCGCATTCTGCTGGCGCTAATCACCGTGCTGATCATTGCCGCTATTACGTTTTTTTCCATGAACGCCATCCCCGGCGGCCCCTTTTCCAAGGAAAAGGCGCCTTCCGCCGCGGTACAGGCGGTATTGGAGGAGCGCTTCCACTTAAACGAGCCCTTGGGCACCCAGTTCCTGCTGTACCTGGAAGGGCTGATGCAGGGCAACTTTTGCATTTCCACCAAAACCGGCCGTGAGATTTCCACCACGATTTTTGAATCCTTCGCCATTTCCGCCAAGCTGGGCGGCTACGCGGCGCTGATCGCCATCGTGCTGGGCCTGTGCTTCGGCAGCATTGCCGCGCTGAACCGCGCCAAGACCGCCGACCGCGTGATCATTTTCTTTACCACGCTGTTTGTGGCCGTGCCCAGCTTCATCATGGCCACGCTGCTGTTGCTGGTATTCTGCTTAAAGCTGGGATGGTTCCCCATTTTCAGCACCAGCAACCAATCCTACGTGCTTCCCGTGATCGCCCTGATGCTCTCCCCCATGAGCTACATCACCCGCTTGACCAAAACCTCCATGCTGGATGTGCTGGGCCAGGATTACATCCGCACCGCCCGCGCCAAAGGCGTAAAGCAATCGCTGGTAATCTTCAAGCACGCGCTGAAGAACGCCCTGATCCCCGTGATCACCTATGTGGGCCCCATGATGGCCTACATCCTCACCGGCAGCATGGTGGTGGAAACGGTATTTACCACAGGGGGCCTGGGCACAAAATTCGTCCAGGGGATTTCCAACCGCGACTATCCCATGATCATGGGCACCACGATTTTCCTGGCCACGCTGATGGTCACCATGACGCTGATCAGCGATTTGATTTACAAAGTGGTTGATCCCCGCATCAACTTTGATTAAGGAGGCGAGAACATGAGCGAATTTGATCCGAATAAAGCACCGGTAAAACGCCCGTTCAGTCTCCAGCTTGACCTTTCCAAGTTTGAACCGGCCACCGACGCCGAAAAGGCCCAGCATGAAACCACCCGGGAAAGCACCACGTTTTTCCGGGATGGCATGCGCAAGCTGTTTAAAAACCCGCTGGCCGTGGGCAGCATGATCGTCCTGGTCGTCATCCTGGTCACCATCATTGTAGCTCCCATGATCGTGCCCTATACCTATTCCGGCATGATCACCGTAAACGGCAAGCGCGATAAAACCGCCAAAAACCTGGCGCCCTTCACCTACTCCAAAATGGAGCAGGAGGCCATTGACAGCGGAGAGAAGGTTTTCCCCCATATCTTTGGCACCGACGAGCTTTGCCGCGACTATTTCATCCGCGTGATCTACGGCGCGCGGGTATCGCTTTCGGTTGGTTTCTTCGCCTCGCTGATCGTATTGATCATCGGCTTGCTGTACGGCTCCATTGCCGGTTACGCCGGCGGCCGGACCGACCTGGTGATGATGCGCATTGTGGACGTAATCTACTCCCTGCCCGATACGCTGATGGTGATCCTGCTTTCCGTTGTGCTGGATCAGGTGCTGGGTCAAAGCCTGCAGGGCACTGCCCTGGCCTCCATTGGCACCAACATGCTGAGCATGTTCGCGGTATTTGGCCTGCTGTACTGGGTGGGCATGGCGCGCCTGGTGCGCGGCCAGATCCTGACCATCAAAAACAATGAATACGTGCTGGCGGCACGGGCCATGGGCGCCAAGCCCAGCCGTATCATCCGCAAGCACATTTTGCCCAACTGCATGAGCGTAATCATCATCTCCACCGCCCTGCAGATCCCCTCCGCCATCTTCACCGAAAGCTTTTTGAGCTTTATCGGCCTGGGCGTTCAGGCGCCCATGCCCAGCCTGGGCTCGCTGGCCAACGCAGCCCGCCAGGCACTGCAGGCTTATCCCTACAAGCTGGTTTTCCCGGCGGTGGGCATCTGCCTGATCGTACTGTCCTTCAACCTGCTGGGCGATGGCCTGCGGGATGCCTTTGATCCCAAGCTGAGGAAGTGATTTCATGAGCAACGTACCGCTTTTACAAGTAAAAAACCTGCATACCTCCTTTATCACCGACGCCGGTGAAGTCAAGGCGGTAAACGGCATTTCCTATAATCTGGACCGGGGCAAGGTGCTGGGCATCGTGGGCGAATCCGGCAGCGGGAAAAGCGTATCCGCCTATTCGGTCATGCGCATTCTCACCGATACCGGCCGGGTCACCCAGGGCGAAGTGCTGTTCAACGGCGAGGATATTTTAAAATATACCCCCCAGCAGATGCAGTCCTTCCGGGGCAGCAGGATCTCCATGATTTTCCAGGACCCCATGACCTGCCTGAACCCGGTATTCACCGTAGGCAGCCAGCTGCGTGAGGCCATCCGCATCCATACCGACCGCACCAAGGAACAAATCAACGCCCGGGCGCTGGAAATGCTCCAGCTGGTGGGCGTAAATGAGCCCGAAAAACGCCTCCGGCAGTATCCCCATGAGCTGTCCGGCGGCATGCGCCAGCGCGTAATGATCGCCATGGCCCTGGCCTGCGAGCCCGATATCCTGATCGCTGATGAACCCACCACCGCCCTGGATGTGACCATTCAGGCCCAGATCCTGGAGCTGATGCAGAACCTGCAAAAGAAAATGGGCATGGCCATTATCATGATCACCCATGATCTGGGCGTGATTGCCGATATCTGCGATGAAATCATCGTAATGTACGCCGGCAAGGTATGCGAGCGCGGCACGGCGGACGAGATTTTCTATAATCCCCGCCATGAATACACCAAGGGCCTGATCCGGTCCATTCCCCGGGTGACCGAAAAGCACGAAAAGCTGGTGCCCATTGCCGGTTCGCCGGTGGACCTGCTCAACCTGCCCAAGGGCTGCGCCTTTGCCTCCCGCTGCGAGTGCGCCATGAAGATCTGCCTGACCGAGCAGCCCGAGGAAACATGGGTAAACGACAGCCATATCGCGGCTTGTTGGAACAATGTAAAAAGAATGTACGAAGAATCGAAGGGCGGTGAAGCCAGATGAGCGAGAACAGGCCTTTGGTGGACGTCCGCGATCTGAAAGAGTATTTTCCCGTTAAATCCGGCATGCTCAACAAAATGGTACTCAAGGCTGTGGACGGCGTTTCCTTTACCATTGATAAAGGCGAAACGCTGGGCCTGGTGGGCGAAAGCGGCTGCGGCAAAACCACGGTAGGCAGAACGCTGCTGCACCTGTACAAGCCCACATCGGGTGAAGTGTACTTTGACGGCAAGCTGGTTACCGACAAAAACATCGGTGAATTCCGCAAGGACATGCAGATCGTATTTCAGGATCCCTATTCCTCGCTGAATCCCCGCATGACGGTATCCGACATCATTGGCGAACCGCTGGATATCCATCACCTGTATCACAATAAAAAGGAGCGGGCAGAGCGCATTGCGGAGCTGCTGACCCTGGTGGGCCTCAACAGCGAGCATGCCACCCGGTATGCCCATGAGTTTTCCGGCGGCCAGCGCCAGCGCATCGGCATTGCCCGCGCCCTGGCGGTCAATCCCCGCTTTATCGTGTGCGACGAACCGGTTTCCGCCCTGGACGTTTCCATCCAGGCCCAGATCGTAAACACCTTTGAGGAATTGCAGCAAAAATTGGGCATTGCCTATCTGTTCATCGCCCATGACCTGCTGGTGGTGCAGCACATGAGCCGCCGCATTGCCGTGATGTACCTGGGCAAAATCGTGGAAATCGGCAGCGCTTCCGATATCATCAACCATCCCGTGCACCCCTATTCCCAGTCGCTGATTTCGGCCATTCCCATGCCCGATCCCGAAACCGCCCGGCATAAGCACCGCATCATCCTGGAGGGCGATGTGCCCTCTCCCCTGCGCATGCCCAAGGGCTGCCCCTTCCGCACCCGCTGCCGTTTCGCCACCGAGCAATGCGCCCAGAGCTGCCCCAGCCTGACCGATCGCGGCAACGGACGGCAGGTGGCCTGTCATAATATGTGATCCCATTGGTATCTGCCGCCCCAAAGCGGTTGATATAAATAAATTAGGAGGAATTGATCCTATGAAGAAACTGTTTGCTCTTCTGATGGCCGCGCTGATGGTCATGAGCAGCGTTGCCGCCCTGGCTGACGCCGGCAGCGAACCCGCTTGGGCTGATTATGACGCCCTGATCGCTGAAATCAAGGCCACCACCGATTTCGCCAAGCGTGCCGAACTGATGCACCAGGCCGAAGATATCCTGATGGACACCGGCGCTGTGCTGCCCATCTACTACTACAACGACGTGTACATGGCGAAAGAGGGCCTCACCGGCTACTATTCCAACGCCTATGCCACCAAGTTCTTCATGTATGCCGATTACGGCGACAACACCACCCTGCGCCTGCAGCTGGCCTCCGAGCCCGATAAGCTGGATCCCGCTCTGAACAGCTCTGTGGACGGTGCCTGCCTGGCTGCCAACAGCTTCGGCGGTCTGTACACCTATGACGCCAACGGCGAATTGGCCCCCAACTTCGCCACCGGCTACACCGTCAGCGAAGACGGCCTGACCTATGTGTTCACCATCCGTGACGGCCTGAAGTGGTCCGACGGCTCCGATCTGACCGCCAAGGACTTTGAGTATAGCTGGAAGCGCGCCGCCGCCGATGAAACCGCCGCTGACTACAGCTACATGTTTGACGGCATTGCCGGCTATCCCGATAATCTGCAGGCCACTGCCTCCGAAGATGGCAAAACCTTCACCGTGGTCCTGAAGGCCCCCTGCGCCTACATGCTGGACCTGGCCGCTTTCCCCACCTTCTTCCCGGTGCAGCAGGCTTGTGTGGAAGCTTCCGCCACGCCTGACAACCCCGGCGCCTGGGCGCTGGAAGCCGGCTTCGTGACCAGCGGTGCCTACACCCTGGAGAGCTGGGATCACAACGTTTCCATGGTTTATGTAAAGAACCCCTACTTCTGGGATGCCGAAAACGTAAAGATCGAGCGCCTGGAGTTCATGCTGTCCGATGACGACACCGCCATCTTCGCCGCCTATCAGAATGGCGACCTGGACTTCTCCGACTCCGTTCCCACCGATCAGATCGCTTCCCTGCTGGACAACCCCGAGTTCCACATCGTGGACGAGCTGGGCACCTACTATGTGGCCTTCAATGTGAAGAGCTCCCTGTTTGACGGCATGACCGTGGAGCAGGCCGCCAACTTCCGCAAGGCGCTGGGCCTGCTGGTAGACCGCCAGTACATCGTGGACACCGTGGGCCAGACTGGCCAGAAGGTTGCCACCTCCTTCCTGCCTGCCGGCATGCTGGACGGCAACGGCGGCATCTTCAAGGACGCCGCTAACTGGAACTACATCAACGGCGAAGACGGCTACTATGCCGAAGAGCCCGATGTGGATGCCGCGATCGAGCTGCTGAAGAGCGCCGGCTTTGAGTTTGACGCCAACGGCATGCTGTCCGCCTCCACCCCCATCAGCTTTGAGTACCTGACCAACAACACCTCCGGCCACATTGCCGTTGCCGAGTGCCTGCAGCAGGACTTCGCCCAGATCGGCATCAACATGACCATCAAGTCCATCGACTGGGCCGTGTTCCTGAACGAGCGCAAGGAAGGCAACTTTGACGTTGCCCGCGAAGGCTGGATTGCCGACTTCAACGATCCCATCAACATGATGGAGATGTGGACCACCGTTTCCGGCAACAACGACGCTCAGTTCGGACGCTGATTCATCCGTCATCTGACTGAACCTATCCCGTAACGGCTGCCGCGGAACCCATGTTCCGCGGCAGTTTTTTGCGTGAAATTGTTGGATAACGGGCAGTATAAGCCTGTGAACAGATTGTAAATGTTTCGCATTCTTTACGGAAATATTGCAAAATCCGTCAATTTGGGCTATACTTTTATCTGTAAAAATGTTTATGTAAGGAGCCTTCCATGCAGCAAGAACAGGTTCGTTCCATCGTATATGCCCTGCAGCAGAACATCCGCAGGGTGATCGTGGGCAAGGACGAGGCCATTGAGCTGGCGCTGATCGCCCTTTTGTGCCGGGGCCATGTGCTGATTGAGGATGTGCCCGGCGTAGGCAAGACCACGCTGGTGGCGGCGCTGGCCAAATCGCTGAACTGTTCCTTCAAGCGCATCCAGTTCACCCCGGACGTAATGCCCAGCGATATCACCGGCTTTACCATGCCCTCCCTCGCCACCGGACAGATGGAATTCAAGCCCGGGGCGGTCATGAGCCAGATCGTGCTGGCCGATGAAATCAACCGCACCTCCCCCCGCACCCAAAGCAGCCTGCTGGAGGTCATGGAGGAGGGGCAGGTGACCGTGGACGGCATTACCCATCCGCTGCCCCGGCCTTTCATGGTATTGGCCACCCAGAACCCGGTGGATTTTGTGGGCACCTATCCCCTGCCCGAAGCCCAGATGGACCGCTTTTTCCTGCGCATCACCATTGGCTATCCCACAATAGAAGAGGAAATGGACGTACTGGAACGCTACAGCAGCCCTGTATCGCCGCTGGCCACGCTGCAAAGCATCTGCGGCGCGGCGGATGTGATCGCCATGCAGGAGCAGGTGGGCACGGTATACTGCAGCCCCGAGCTGCGTTCCTATGTGGCCTCCATCACCGCCGCCACCCGCAATCATCCGCAGCTGGCGCTGGGTATTTCGCCCCGGGGCGGCATTGCGCTGATCCGCGCGGCCCAGGCCTGCGCGCTGATGAATAACCGGGATTATGTGCTGCCCGACGATGTAAAGCGCATTGCCCTGCCGGTCTGCGCCCATCGCCTGGTGCTCTCTCCCGAGGCGCGGATGAAGGGACAGTCCGCCGAGCGGCTGCTGCAAACCATTCTGGGCGGCGTCCCGGTGCCGGGGAACTATACATGACAGCCCGGGGCCGGGCGCTGCTGATCATTGCGCTCAGCGCGCTGTATACCGGTCTATCCCTGGGCGGGCGGATGTTCTATCTGGCCGCCGTGTTTGCGCTGCTGGCGCTGGCCTGCTCGCTGGCCGCCGTGCTGGCCGTGCGCTTTACGCTGTCTGTCTCCTGCCGCACAGCCCCCCAGCGCGTTCTCCGGGGCGATAAGGCTCAGCTGCGCATGACCATCCACAATAAAAGCCGCCTGCCGGTTTCGCCGCTTCTGATCACCGCCGTCATCGGAGAGACAGAGGAAAGCCGTTCACTGGCGCTGAAGCAGGGCAGGGGCAGCCTGGAGCTGAACATTCCCGCGCCGCACATCGGTGAAACGCAGGCCGGGGTGGCCAGGATTGAAATTACCGATATCCTGGGCCTGTTCCGCATTAGGAAAAGCTGCCGGGAGACAATTGTTCCCCTGCTGGTGCTGCCCCGAAGCTTTGAAGTGGAGCCGCTGCGATTTTTCCAAAACGACGAGGGCCGCAGCCTGCAGAACCGCACCACCGAGGATCTTTCCAGCCCGGAGGATACACGGGCCTATCGGGCAGGCGATCCGCTGAAGCGCGTCCATTGGAAGCTGACAGCCCGCAAGCGCGAGCTGGTGGTGCGCAAGTTTGAAACTCCGGCTCCGCCGGATACGCTGATCCTGCTGGACTGCACCGCGCCCTCCGGCGTTCCCGACCGGCCCGATGCCCAGTCCGGCCTAAGGGATACGCTTTGCGAAACGGCGCTGAGCGTGGCCGAAATGCAGGCCCGCGGCGATACCCCGGTGCGCATGCCGCTATACGGCGAACGCATGTATGAATTCCTCAGCGACCGCGGCGGCAATACTGCCATATTGGCTGAAATGCTGGCCAGGCAGACCTTTGAGGGAGGTATTGAGTTTTTCCGGGTGCTCAACATGGAGCTGCGCCGCATGCGCCGCACCGGCGCCACGGTGATCATCACCTCCCAATTAAACGCAGGCGTGGTGGAAGGCGTCAAGCACATCCGCCGCATGGGGCCGTCCGCCCGCGTCTATTATATTACCCATACGCCCGATGCCCCGGCGGACCGGCCCTATATTGCCCAATTACAGCAAAGCCTGGTGGAGGTATGCTATGTCACGCCCGCTTGAAAAGCTTCCCGCCGCGCTGGTCCGGGGGCTGATTACCCTGCTGCTGGCGCTGGGCCTGGGCATGCCGCTGCTGCTGGCCGCGGGCCAATCCTTCCTGCTGCCCCGCTACGCGCTGCTGTGCGCGGCAGCGGCAGTTTGCTGTGCCCTTTTCAGTCTGCATAAACGCGCCGCGCTGATTGCCCTGCTGGCGGCAGCGGCTTCCCAGGCCGTGCTTTTTGCCTTTGGCCGCGGTTATTTCCAGCAAACGGTGCAATTGCTCCGGGCCCTGGTATTGCTCATCCGCGACATTCCCCTGGCCATGACGCTGTACGGTGACGCGCTGTGCGTGCAGCTGGCCGTTTTCCTGACGCTTTTCTGCTTTATGCTGTCCAGCCCGGACATCGATGTGGCGCTGCCCATTACCATTACGGCGGGCATGCTGGCCGGAGAATGGATGCTGGGCCTGCGCCGGGAAAGCCTGTATATGCTGCCGACGCTGCCGGCGCTGCTGCTGATCTACGCGCTGACCCACAGCTATAACCATACGCCTGAGACACGTTCCCCCCGGATCACTCCCTGGGCGGTGCCGCTGGCCGCGGCGCTTTTGGCGCTGGCCTGGGCCATCGCGCCCCAGGAGGGCGTTAAATCTCCCAAGCTTTCCCAAATTGCCGACGACCTGCGTGAAGCCGTCAACGACCGGTTTTTCTTCCAGCAGGAGCGCGCCCGGTACACGCTGGCCGATGACGGCTGGATGCCCCTGGGCGAGCATCGGCTGGGCGGCAAGCCCGATCCCGATGAGCGGCTGGTCATGTACGTAAACACCGACGATACCACCTACCTGCGGGGCGCCATCATGGATACCTACACCGGCAGCTTCTGGTATGACAGCATCAGCGCCCGGCGGTATTTCTGGAGCTCTCCGCTGCACCGCGCCCGGCGGGATGAAATGACCCAGGCCGCGTATCCCTTGGGCGAATCGCCGCCCCTCCGCCAGCTGAGCGTCCAGCTGGTCTCCGGCGGCGCCAGCAGCCTTTTCCTGCCCCAGCGCATCCGGGAGCTGGCTGTCGGCCCGCATATGACGCCCTATTTTAACCAGGGCAGCGAGATATTCATTACCCGCAACCTGCGGCCGGGCGATACCTATCATGCCGATTTCCTTTCCATGAAGGCCACCGACAGCGGCATGGCGGCCCTGGCCGAAGCCGGCGCCCGGATCACCGATCCGAATTACGCAGCCGCGTACAGCACATATACCGCGCTGCCGGAGCACATTCAGCAGGAAATCTATGATATCGCCCTGTCCGTTACAGCCAACTGCACATCAGCCTGGCAGAAAGCCGTGGCGCTGCGGGATTATCTGCACAATCATTATCCCTACAGTCTGGATGTGGACGATCCGCCCCGGGATGTGGACTTTGTGGCCTGGTTCCTGCTGGGCGAGCAGAAGGGCTACTGCACCTATTTTGCCTCGGCCATGACCGTGCTTTGCCGCATTGCCGGGCTGCCTGCCCGCTACGTGGAGGGCTATGTAGCCAATCCCGATGGGACCGGCCTGGCAGCGGTGCATGGCACCAACGCCCACGCCTGGACCGAAGTATACCTGAACGGCCTGGGCTGGATCACCTTTGACGCCACCCCCGGCTGGGGTTCTGCCGACAACAGCGGCAGCAGCGTGCCGCCGCCTGCCGGGCAAACGCCCACGCCCCCGCCGTGGCAGCAGTCACCTTCGCCTTCCCCCGCGCCATCTCCGTCCCCCGCGCCCACGGAGCAGCCCACGCCCAGTCCGGCGTCCTCCCAGGCGCCGGAGCAGGCAAACGCGCCTACGCCTACCCCCACGCTTACGCCTTCGCCCACGCCGGCGCCCGATCTGCCCGATGCTCCGCCGCCCGCTGGGGATAATCCGGCCCAGCCCTCGCTTGGGTGGCTGTGGCTGCTGTTGATCTTGGCCGTGCTGGCCCTGATAGCTGTGCGCATCCGCGTCACCGAGCCGCTATACCGCGCCTCCCGCCTAAAGGACGACCGGGCGGCGCTGCTGCTGCTTTGGCGCGCCTCGCTGCGCTGCGCGGCGCTGTTGAAAACGCCCATCCAGCCCCATGAAACGCCGCTGAGCTACAGTCAGCGTGCCGAAAAAGCGCTGAATGTTCCCTTGCGGGAAGCCGCCCAGGCTGTCAGCGCCCTTCGCTACGGCAGGCACGCTCCGCGCAGGGCCGGCATCCGCGCCGCCAGGGAAGCCTACAGCCAACTGTACCAAAAGCTGAATCCCCTGCAAAAGGCGGGATTGGCGCTGAAACGCGCACTTTCATTTAAAACGTGATAAAAAGCGCCAAACGCAAAGAACCGCTCCCGGGCAGCGCGGCAACGCCGCGATGCCCGGGAGCTCGCTTGTCGATAAAAAGCTCCAGGCGCAGGATGCTTTTCTTTACATTTCTAGGTTATACAAACAGCTCCACCGCCGTGTTGCTCTTGCCTTTTTTGCTCAGACTGTCCACGCCCACATAGCGCATCCGGCCAAAGCCCCGGACAGACAGGATTTCGCCGGCCTTGGGCGTATAGCCGGTATCCTGGCATGCCCGGCCGTCCACAAAGACGCGGCCCTGGGCAAACAGCGCCTGGGCATCGCTCCGGGAAAGCTTATACACATGGGCGACCAGGGCGTCGGCGCGCACCGACGACAGCTGCACCACCCGGCGCTCCACATGGAACAGATCACCCTGGGGCAACTCCTTCAGCTGAGAACAGCGAACGGTGGTACGGCGCACCTGGATGAGGCTTTGGGCAATATAAGGCGCAATGCGCTCCACGCAGAACAGGAAAGCCCCTTCCTCCCGAACGATGATATCGCCCAGCAGCTCGCGTTCAAAGCCCAGGTTCATCAGCGCCCCCAGGAAATCCCGATGGATCAGTTTTTCGGCAAATTTGGCGCTGACCGGAGCGATGCGCACGCAGGCGATGGGGAAAGGCTCCTCATAGCCGCAGTCCTCCTCGCTGCCCAGCCGTAGCATTTTTCTTTCGCATCCCTCCGCGCCGCCAAAAAGCGTATAAGGTGCCCGGGGCAGACGAGGCAGGCATCGCTGCAGGGTACTCAGCGCCGCCAGATCCAGAAAATTGGTGAACAGGTATATTCCCTGGACCTGATACCTTCTGAAAAGCTCATCAAACCGTTTTTCCTGCGCGTCCTCCACAGCTGCCTCCAAGTGGTAATTTATGTTGAATAAAATGGTAATTTCATTAAAAAAGTGGTGACGGTTTAATCCGCACGGGGCAAATTCCACTTATAAATGGCGGACAGCATGCGGATGAGCACCACAACGGCCGCGCCGATGATCATGGCGTAAGCCTGCCCCGCCTGCCGCCACAGCAGCGCGCAGGCCAGCGCCCCCGCCAGCGAGGCGCAGGCGTAAATGTGCTTGATAAAGATATAAGGCGTATCCCCGGCCAGCATATCCCGCAGGATGCCGCCGCCCACGCCCGACAGCACGCCCACAAACGTGGAAAGAAACATCCCCGCCTTGGGCTGAGCGGCGTAAGCCAGACTAACGCCCACCGCCGTGAATACGCCCAGCCCCAGGGAATCCATCACCAGCATGGCGCGCTGGTAAGCGGCATGGGTCCCTGTCAGGTAGTGCCGCACCGGCCGGATAAATACCACCAGCGATACAACGATGGCCGTAACGGCATAGATCGGATCACGGAAGGTGGCCGGCGGCGTAACGCCCAGCAGCACATCGCGAATCATGCCGCCGCCCACGGCTGTAACCAGGGCCAGCACAGCCACGCCGAAGATATCCATCCTTTTACGCACCGCCACAATGGCGCCGGAGGCCGCGAAGGCCACCGTACCGATCATTTCCAGGATCAATACAAAAGTATCCATAATTCCTCCAAAAACCGCGTACCTGAGGATTATACCCCGCATGGCGCCTGTGCGCAAGCCTATATGAAAAAAAATATACCTCCCGGCAGGAATTCAGCGGATTATGCTGAAATAGATATACCGCAAAGGAGGGAATCCATGAATACCCTGCACCTGTCCTACGCGGTGGAGGTGGAGCGGTGCGGCTCCATCACCCAGGCCGCCGAAAACCTGTATATGGCGCAGCCAAACCTGAGCAAAGCCATCAAGGAATTGGAGGAAAGCATGGGCTTTCCCATCTTTGCCCGCACCTCCCGAGGCGTGCTGCCCACCGCCCGCGGCCGGGAATTTCTGGTATACGCCCGGGCCATCCTGGCCCAGGAACAAAAAATGAGAACGCTGAGCCGCCTGCATGACGATCATGTGCAGCGATTCAGCCTGATCCTGCCGCCCAGCGGCTATATCGCAGCCAGCTTTTCCCGGTTCCTGGAAACGCTGGACATGGAAAAGCCCATGGAAATCAACGTACAGGAAACCTCCGCCCGGCAGGCTGTTGCCGCGGTATCCGACGGCCTGTTTCAGATGGCCGTCCTGCGTGTCGACGCCCAGGACCAGCACGCCATGGCGGAATACCTGAAAAGCAAAAGCCTTTCCAGCCAGACGCTGTGGGAATACGACGCGCTGGTGCTCATGTCCCAACATCATCCGCTGGCCAAAGCCGGGCGGATCACCGAAAACGACCTGCTGGCCTACCCAACGGTAACGGCCGGCGAAGGCTTCGCCCCCAGCGGGGAAGGCGGGCTGCAGGCCGGGGACCGCGCCCAGCGCCTGGAATTGCTCAGATGCCTGCCCCTGGCCCGTATGTGGTCTTCTCCGGAACCCGTTCAGACGCTGCGGCGCTATAATCTGGTGCAGCGCGCCTGCTTTGGTTCGCCGCCGCGCTTTACCGACCTGCTGGTCTGCCCGGCGGATTATACCCTCTCCGCCCTGGACCAACGCTTCCTTGCCACGGTGCGGGAAACCTGCGGCCAATTGGCCGCGGTGCGGTATATTTGACCCTATTGTATTTCGGATGTTTTTCCACCATTTTGTTCTTGACAGATTGCATCAGGTATGATAAATTATACACAACTTCACAGAAACCTTTGACGAAGAGAAGTAATCCGGCGCCGAACCTTTCAGAGAGCCGCTGGCGGTGAAAATGCGGCAGGGAACAACCGGATGAATGGACTTCTGAGGGCGGCCGAAAGCGGGCGATCCGCAAGTAGCAGCCGACGGGGACCGTACCCGTTATCAGCACGGCGCATATCATGTGTATGCGGTCAGAGCGCGTTCCGGGCAACCGGACGAAGCTGAGTGGCACCACGGGAATACCGCCTCAGCGCACAGGAAATATGTGCGCTGGGGCGTTTTTAATTCCATCCCTTCCGCGTCACGGCCGTCGCGGAAGGCCCCACGCAGAATAACAAAAGAATGTAAATTTGAAAGGAAGGTAACCCCATGAAAAAGCTGATCGCCATCGTATTGACCCTGATCATGACGCTGTCCGTTTTGTCCATTGCCGCCGCCGAACAAAAGACCAGTTATAAAATCGGCATCTGCAACTTTGTGGACGACGCTTCCCTGAACCAGATCATTGCCAACATCAAAGCCCAGCTGGCCGCCATCGAGGCCGACAAGGGCGTGACCTTTGAAATTGAAGAAAAAAACTGCAACATCGACTTTGACCTGCTGAACCAGATCATTGCCAACTTCATCGCTGACGATGTGGATCTGATGATCGGCGTGGCCACCCCGGTAGCCATGGCCATGCAGGGCGCCACCGAGGAAAACAAGATCCCCGTGGTATTTGCCGCCGTATCCGATCCCGTGGGCGCCGGCATCGTGGAAAGCCTGGAAGCCCCGGGCGCCAACATCACCGGCACTTCGGACTACCTGGACACGGGCGCTGTGTTTAACCTGATCTTCGCCGCCGATCCTGACGCCGATCTGATTGGCCTACTGTACAACAGCGCCGAGGATGCCTCCGACGTCCCTATCGCCGCCGCCAAGGAAATCCTGGACGCAAAGGGCGTGGCCTATAAGGAATATGGCGGCAGCAACGTGAGCGAGGTCATGGCCGCCGCCGAAGCGCTGATTGCCGATGGCGTGGACGCCGTCTTCACCCCCACCGATAACACCATCATGACTGCCGAATTGTCCATCTACGAAGCGCTGGCTGAGGCCAAGATCCCCCACTACACCGGCGCTGATTCCTTCGCCCTGAACGGCGCCTTCCTGGGCTACGGCATGGACTATGCCAACCTGGGCGTGGAAACCGCCAACCTGGCGGCCCAGATCCTGCTGGAGGGCGCCGATCCCGCCACCCTGCCCGTGCTGACCTTTGATAACGGCACCGCCACCGTGAATACCGAAACCGCCGAAGCCATCGGCTTCAACTATGACGATATCGCCGCTGTGTTCGCCCCCTTCTGCACCGTCGTGCAGCCCATCACCACGGCTGACAGCTTTAATGACCTGAACAACTGAAGCCAAGCGCCGCATCCCTCCGCGGAAGGGAAGATTCCTCCTCCTGTCTTCCCTTCCGCTCCCGTTTGCTTTTGGCAATAATATTCTTTGGAGCGCATACTTATGAGTTTTGATAAAATCCTCTCCCTGGGGCAGACCGCGCTGGAGCTGGGATTGGTCAACGCCCTGACCGTGCTGGCCCTTTTCCTTAGCTATTCCATGCTGAACGTGTGCGATCTGTCCACCGACGGCTGCTTCACGCTGGGCGCGGCTGTGGGCGCTGTGGTGGCGCTCAGCGGTCATCCATGGCTCTCGCTGCCCGCCGCCATGCTGGCGGGATCGCTCAGCGGACTGATAACCGCCGTGCTGCAAACGCGCATGGGTGTGCAAAGCCTGCTGGCCGGCATCGTGGTCAATACCGGCCTGTACTCGGTCAATATGGCCATCACCGGCAGCAAAGCGCAGCTGAATATGAACAAAACGCCCACGGTATTCAGCATGGCCAAAGAAGCGCTGGGCGGCACGGCTCTCAGCGGGCAGTACAAGCTGCTGGTGCTTTTGGCGGCGGTCACGCTGGTGATCCTGTTCCTCAGCTTTTTCCTGCGCACGCGGCTGGGATTGTCCATTCGAGCTACGGGCAGCAACGCGGATATGGTGCGCTCCTCCTCCATCAATCCCACATTTACCACCACGGTGGGCCTGTGCGTTTCCAACGCCTTCACCGGCCTGTCCGGCTGCCTGATGGCGCAGCAGCAAAAGTCCTTTGATATCAATATGGGCAGCGGCATGGTGACCGTGGCGCTGGCCTCGCTGCTGATCGGCGGCGTTTTTCTGGGACGCAGGAGCATTCCCCTGCGCGCTGTGGGCGCGGTGCTGGGCGCTTTCATTTTCCGCCTGGTATATACCCTGGCGCTGCGTCTCAATATGCCGGCCTTCATGCTCAAGGCCGTGTCCTCGGTGATTGTGATATTGGCCATTTCGGGCCCCTATCTCAAGGAACAGGGCGTGCTGCTGCTGCGCCGCTATCGGGCAGCCGGCGAAAGGGGGACCGTCTGATGCTCAGGCTCAATGACGTCTCCAAAACCTTCCATCCGGGCACTGCCGACGCCAAGCTGGCGCTGGACCATCTTTCGCTGCATGTGCTTCCCGGGGATTTTATCAGCATCATCGGGGCCAACGGCGCAGGCAAGTCCACGCTGTTCAACGCCATCTGCGGCAGCTTTTTCACCGATACCGGCACCGTTTACCTGGACGGGCAAAACATCACCATGCTGCCGGAGCACAAGCGGGCCCGGCAAATTGGCAGGCTTTTCCAGGATCCCATGCGCGGCAGCGCGCCAGATATGAGCATTGAGGAAAACCTGTATCTGGCCGCCGGGATAGGCGGCTGGCTGTCCCATATCACCGCCGCCGACAAAAAATCCTTCCGGGATCGCCTGGCCTTGCTGGGCATGGGCCTGGAGGACCGTATGAAACAGCCCGTGGGGCTGCTCTCGGGTGGCCAGCGCCAGGCGCTGACGCTGCTGATGGCCACCTACCAGGCGCCCAAGGTGCTGCTGCTGGACGAGCATACCGCCGCCCTGGATCCGGGGACGGCGGAAAAGGTGCTGAACCTGACGCGGAGCATTGTGGAAGACAACCGCATTACCTGCCTGATGATCACCCATAACATGCAAAGCGCCCTGGAATTAGGCAACCGCACCCTGATGATGGACCGCGGGCGCATCATTTACGATGTATCCGGCGAGGAGCGCGGCAAGCTGACCATCCGCGACCTGACCGACAAATTCCGCCAGGCCAGCGGCCGCGAACTGGATAACGACCGGATGCTGCTGGGCACGGAGGGAAAACAGTAAGCACAGCACTACAGGTTACACGGGGAAACGCCCGGGCCTGCACGGCCCGCTCTTTGCTGAAAGCCCCTCTGGACACCCATCCCGGCAATGCCGGGAACCGCGATCAACAAACAGCCTGCGCCTGCAGCGCTTTTGCCGCCAAGAGCGCTGCAGGGCATCAGGAAAGCAGGGCAATCTGTGATAAAACAAGTCTCCTTGTTTATCTGCAAATTGCCCTGCTTTTTCCTGTGCGCTTTGCGTTCCCGTTGCCTGGCCGGGGCGATTGCGCGGCTGCGGCCAACGGTCTGTCGTCACAGCCGGGGCCTGGGGTGGAGCTTTCCGCCCCAGCGGGTTTTAAGGTGCGGCGCCCCTTCCGGTATCCCGCAAATTCCAACCAGGCAGGTTCCGCTTTTAATCTGGCTTCGGTGTTTACTGTTTCCGGGTATCCCCGTGCTTTTGCATCTGCTCGTTCAGCAGGTTGATATTGCCGCAGCCCATGGTCAGCACCAGATCGCCGGGCTGCCAGTGGGCACGGAGGTAGGCTTCGGTATCGTCAAAGGTGGGCGTGAGCACGGCATGGACGCCATGTTGGCGCATCCCATCCACGAGCATCTGGCTGTTGATATCGCCGGGGTCGGTTTCCCGGGCGGCAAAAATATCAGTGACCAGTGTATAGTCCGCCGCCTCGGTACAGGTCAGGTAATCCTTGAACAGCGTTTTGACCCGGCTGTAGGTATGGGGCTGCATCACTGCCCAAACATGGGCGGCGCCCTGTTCACAGGCCACGCTGATGGCTCCGCGCATCTCGGTGGGATTATGGCCGTAATCATGGTACATATGCACGCCGTCGATATCGCCGGTATGCTCAAACCGCCTGTGGGCGCCGGCAAAGCGGCCCAGCGAAGCGGCTGCCTGCCGCATATCGGCTCCCATGGCGTGAGCGCTGGCCAGCGCGGCCAAGGCGTTAACAATATTAAACCTGCCTGCCACCCCCAGCGCCACATGGCAAATCCCCTGGCCCTGGTATACCACGTCAAAGGACGGTTTGCCCAGCTCGCCAATTGCCAGGTTTTGGGGATGCCAATCACAATCGCCATGAAAGCCAAAGGTTTCATGACGCCGGTCCAGCCGATCAAGCATTTTCAGCACCCGGGGATCATCGCCGCAGCCCAGCACCAAGCCGTTTGACGGCAGAAGGGAGCAGAAATTAAAGAAAGCTTCCTCAATATGCCGGATGTCCTTGTAATAGTCCAGATGATCCTCCTCAATGTTCAGCACCACGGCCACGGTGGGATGCATATGCAGGAAGCTGCCCGCGTACTCGCACGCCTCGGCCACAAACACCCGATCCGAACCGATGCGCGTGCCGCCGCCCAGGGCATCCAGCCGGCCGCCGATATGCACCGCCGGATCCAGGCCGCAGTCAAGCAGCACCTGGGCAATCATGGAAGAGACGGTGGTTTTGCCATGGGTGCCGCTGACGCACACCGCGTCCTTATGTCCCTCCATCACCTGGCCAAGCAGCTCGGCCCGCTCAATCTGCGGGATGCCGTGGGCAAAAGCCCAGGCACGCTCCGGATTATCGGGATGGATGGCCGCGGAATACACCAGCACATCGGCATCCTGCACATTGCGGGCATCATGGCCGATGAACACCTTGACCCCCATTGCTTCCAGCCGCTCCACTGCGTGGCTGTGGGCGTTGTCCGAGCCGGTGATATGGTATCCCTGCTTCAGCAGCATTTCGGCCAGCCCGCTCATGCTGCTGCCGCCAATGCCGATCATATGCACGCGCCTGTCTTTGAAATCGCGGATACGCGGTGTCGCCATATTCTCTCTCCCCAAAACAAAAATGATAGCGGACGCCAGGGAAAGCGTTACGCTCCCTGGCGCGGATAAACGGCATGTCAAATTATTGGTTTACGAATTCCTTTAACGGTGTCAGATCGATGTTTTCGGCGTTTTCAAGCACGGTCAGCAGCTTGCTCAGCATGGTATGCAGTCCGCCCTTCACATCGCTTTCAGCGTTCAGCGGCAGCACGGGATCATGCACAGACAGCCGCAGCAGGAACCAGCCGTTGTCCAGGCCGTCCTCCAGGTCAAAATTGATGCGGACGCCTTCACGGTTATCAGGGGCGATATGCCATCCTTCGGCAAAGGCCGCACGGTCCATCACCTGCTCAATGGCCACACGGCCGGCCTCGCGGAAATCCTCCGCGGTGATCCTGAGGCGCAGTTCCACGCTCTCCACCGGCTCCCGAAGCCCCTCCAGCAGAGAGCTCAATTTCTTTCCCTCCTGCTTGAGCCGCATGGCTTCCACCAGCAGCACGGTGGTCAGATACATGCCGTCGTCCAGCCAATGGTTTTCCCGCAGGGCGGCATGTCCGCTGGTTTCAATGGCCAGGGGGCAATCGATGCCCGCCTCATTCAGGCGAATGGCCTCGTCAATCACATTGCGGTAGCCGCGCTTGAAGCGGTAATGCACGCCGCCCCATTCGGTGATGAACTGGGCCAGGCCGGGGGAGGTCACCGAATCGGTCACGATGGTGGCGCCGGGCTTTTTATCCAGCAGGATGGCGCTGATCAGGGCGATCAGCCGGTTACGGTTGATTTCCCGACCGGCCTGATCCACAATGGCGGCACGGTCACAATCGGTATCAAAAATCAGGCCCAGATCGGCCCCGGCCTTCAGCACAGCCTGGCTGACGGCATCCATGGCTTCCGGGTTTTCCGGATTGGGAATATGGTTGGGGAAGCGCCCATCAGGCTCCAGGAACTGGCTGCCCTCGGTCCAGGCGCCCAGCTCGCGCAGCATCTCTTCATAAAAGCCGCCGGCGCCGTTGCCGGCGTCCACCACCACATGCAGCCCCAGCAGCGGGCAAGCCACATCGGTATCCAGGCCCCGGCGCACGCGATCCATCAGCTGCTGCTTGTATACCGGCAGGAACTCCCGCTTTTCAATGGGCTTATGGGCCCTGGCCACCGGCGCTGTGCTCTGGGCAATGGACAGGATCATGCTCAGGTCGGTGCCGTTGATGCCGCCGGAGGGCAGGAAAAATTTGAGGCCGTTCCGGTCCGATGGATGATGGGAGGCTGTAACCATCACCGAAGCGTCGGCCTTGAAGCCGTCGGTGAACAGGCTCATATACATGGCGGGCGTGGTGCACATGCCAAAGTCCCATACCTGCGCGCCGCAGCGGGCCATGCCCTCGGCGCAGGCCGCCAGGATTTCCGGGCCGGTGATACGGCTGTCCCGGCCGATGGCCACGGTCATCTGCTCGGGATGCTTGCCGGTTTTTTCGCTGAGCCAGGTAATAAAGGCGCCGCCAATGCACAGCGCCACTTCATTGGTGAGTACGGCGTTTTCGCCCATGGCGCAGCCGCGCACATCGGTTCCGCTCTTAAGTGACTGGTAATTGATCATTCTACGCTCTCCCCCTCAATATCGTTGAGCCCGCGCAGCAGCCGCCATACCGGCGCCAGCGCCTTGAAATCAGCGGCCACGCGCTCCACAATTCCTCCGTCAAAAATCCAGGCGGGATCGATGCCCGTTTTTTCCACGTACAGCGTCCGCGCCGGATACAGGCTTTTCAGCATTTCGGGCACCTGTGGGGGCGGCTGCATGTTCTTTTTCCAGGTCTGCCCGCCCACGGCAAAGCCATGCTCCCAGGCCGCGCGCATGGCCTGCGCCACCTCCTGGGGCCTCGCCTGGATGCGGCGGCGCAGGCTGTCGAACAGCGCCTGATTTTCGCCCCATACGCCCATCCCCCAGCTGACCTGCTCCAACCGGATTTCAAACCAGTAGAAGGGCGCGCCGTCCTTGTCCCGGGCCGCTTGGCGGAAGGCCACCCAGTGATGGTCCCGATAGGGCGATTTATCCTTGGTAAACCGGGTATCCCGGTTGATGCGGCTCAGGCACTTATGGGGCCGCACCTCCATATCCTCGTCGATGGCCAGCATGGTGGGCGCCATTGCGTCAATGAAAGCATAAAAAGGATCACGCACCTTTTGATAGTATTCCTTGCGGTGAGCGTCCATAAAGGTTTTATCGTTGTTGAACCGGATATCGGCATAAAAAGAAAGCAAATCGTTATTGAACCCTGGAAACATAACATCCTCCGTTCACCTTTCAACCCATTTTGATTATAACCCATGGCCGCTTTTTTTTCAAGCCCGGGTCCAGGAAAACGCGCATTTTCGGCTGTTTCTTCCCCGATCCGCACAGGTTCGCGCTTGACAGCCCGGCCCGCTCGTGTTACATTTCCCTTATACGCATTTTCTGAACGGAGGAACACGCCATGCAGCAGCCCAAAGCACGCCAAGAAATGGATCCCCGCTGGATGTGGGATTTGAACGATATTTTGAACGGCACGCCCGCCTTTGACGCGCTGTTTGCCCAGACCGAAAGGGATATTGACGCCTGGCAGCAATGCCAGGGCCGGGTAGCGGAGGATCCCCAGGCCGCCATTCGCGGCTATTTTGCCATAGAACGGGCTGTAGAGCGCATGTTTACCTATGCCCGCATGCGCCAGGATGAGGACGGCGGCGACGCCGCGGCCCAGACGCTTTTGGCCCGAATCCAAAGCCTGGCTACCCGCGCCGCCAGCGCCGGCGCTTTCCTGCAGCCGGAGCTTTTGTCCCTGCCCGAACAAACGCTGGAAGGATTAAAAAACGATCCGGATTTCAGCGAATACAGCATGTTCATCGAAAACCTGCTGCGGGATAAGCCGCATACCCTGCCCGCGGCGCAGGAAAAGCTGCTGGCCCAGCTGGGTGAAATCATGCAGGCGCCTGACGACATTTATACCATGCTCAGCGACGTGGACCGTCCCCTGCCCGAGGTTGAAGACGAAAATGGCCAAAGCGCCAAGCTGAGTCCCACGGTGTACATGCGCATGCTGCGCAGCCGCAACCGGAACGCCCGCAAAACATCCTATGAAACCGAAATGAACGCCTACGGCGTATACCGGCAAACCATGGCCGCTACCTATCGCTATAACGTGAAGAGCGATGTGGCCCGGGCCCGCGTCCGGGGCTTTGGCAGCGCCATCGAAGCCGCCCTGCACCCTGATCGGGTGCCTGTGCGGGTATATGACAACCTGCTGGAAAGCGTGGAGGCTGCCCTCCCGGCGCTGAACAAATACCTGGCCCTGCGCAAAAAGCAGCTGCGCGTGGACGAACTGCACCTGTACGATCTGTACGTATCCATTGTGGACGGTTTTGATATGCCGCTGACCTATCCCGAAGCCTTTGCCTTGGTCAAAAAGGGGCTGGCGCCCTTGGGCGAACACTACAGGGATCTGCTGGACAAAGCCTACAGCGAGCACTGGATTGACGTATATGAAAACAAAGGCAAGCACACCGGCGCATACAGCTGGGGCGTTTATGACAGCCATCCTTACGTGCTGCTGAACCATACCGATGATCTGAGCGGCGCCATGACGCTGGCCCATGAGCTGGGCCACGCCATGCACACCTGGCACAGCAACAACGCCCAGCCCTATGCCAAGGCGGGCTACAGCCTGTTTGTGGCTGAAGTGGCCAGCACCTGCAACGAAATGCTGCTGATGCGTTTCCTGCTGGATACCTACAAGGAGGACGCCAAGGCCAGCGCTTTCCTGCTGAATCAGTTGCTGGAGGAATTTCGGGGTACGGTATTCCGCCAGACCATGTTTGCCGCCTTTGAGCGCGAGGCCCACCGTATGGAGGAGGAAGGCATTCCGCTCACCGCCGAATCGCTGGGCGAGGCGCATTACAAGCTTAACCAAAAATACTATGGCGGCGGCTGCGTAATCGACGACTGCGTGCGCCATGAATGGATGCGTATCCCCCACTTCTACAGCAGCTTCTATGTATATAAATATGCCACCAGCTTTTCGGCGGCGGTATACATTTCCCACCGGATTCTCACCGAGGGCCGGCTCGCCGTGGAGGATTACATGCGCTTCCTCAGCGCGGGCGGCAGCGTGCCGCCGGTAGAAGCGCTGAAACTGGCTGGGGTGGATATGGAAGATCCTTCCACCGTTCGGGATGCCCTTAAGGTATTTGCCGATACCGTGGATCAATTGGAGGCGCTGCTGTAATGGCGGCGCTGATGCTGGGGCTGGACGCGGCGGACTGCGCCGCTTACGCCGCACGGAAGCTGGATTGGAAGCGCTGCAAAGATCTGCAATCCCAGGCAGCTGCCCTCTGCGCCCTCCTGGTGGACGCCCATGTGGGCTATATGCATGCCTGCGGCGCGCTGGACCAGACCGGCGATACCGGCGAAGGTGAATATGATGAAGATGAAGCCGTGGAATTCCTGCTGGAGGCGCTGCTGAACGCCTGCCCGGCCGATGAGGACCGCGCCGGGCTGTATTGCGCGCTGATAGACGCCTTTCTGCCCGTATTTGACGATTACCTGCTGGCACATGGACTGCTCAGCTTATAATGGAGGTACCATGCAGTATCCTATCCCCGATCATTTAAAGCCCTATTTTGTGCCCACGGGCGACGGCAACGGCGAATTGCGCGTCACCGGCGCCCTGCGCTGCAAGTGCGGCAGCGCGCTGTTCACCCCCTACACCAATGAGGCCGGCACCATTGCCGCCGCCAAATGCCGCAAGTGCGGCGCCAAAATTTTATTGCTGCATGCCGGGCGGCACGGCTGGGACGGCTTCGTGGCCAAGGCCGATTATCTGTATGACCTGCCCACAAAGATGCACGCCGTCGAAGCCTGCCCGGCCTGCGAGGCCCATACGCCGCTGGGCATCAAAATGACCGTTACTTCCTTTGGCAAGGAGGATTTCATCCGGGACAGCGAGCTTTCCGACGAGGACGGGCACCCGCTGCGCGAAGAGGATTGGGTCAATGCCTTCTCCTCCTTCCGTATGGATGTGGTCTGTCCGGAATGCGCCGAAACCAGCGAAAGCATCATTGATATTGAAACCGCATAATCATTTCCCCTTTTGCACAGGATAACCGTGTGAAAGGGGTGTTTTTTATGAACGACCAGGATACGGTGCGCCTGCTGCGGGAGTGCGACGCGGGCGCCAAGATGGGCGTAGCTTCCATCGACGGTGTTATAGAAAGCGTAAAAAACCAGGAGCTGCATGGGCTCCTGCAAAACAGCAAGCAGCGGCATGAGCAATTGGGCGACCGCACGGCACAGCTGCTTTCCCAGCTGGGCGATGAAGGCAAAGAGCCCAACCCCATGGCCAAGGGCATGTCCAGTATGAAAATCAACATGAAAATGATGATGGGGAATCCCGACCAGCAGGCCGCCGATCTGATCACCGACGGCTGCAATATGGGCGTTAAATCGCTGTGCCGATACCTGAACGAGTATCCTGCCGCCCAGCAGGAGGCCAAGGATATCACCAATCAGCTGATCAGCGAAGAAGAACAGCTGGCCAAAACGATGCGGCCGTTTTTGTAAGCTTCCCTTCAGCAATTCACACATCTGGCTGGGGCCTGGGGTGGGTCTTCCCACCCCAGCGTGATTTTTAAGGGGCGTTGTCCCTTATCGCATCCCCCAAATTCCGGTTTCCGTATGCTTTTTTTATTTGAGGACGCAGGGCAGTTCTCCCGCCTGGCTCAGTACGGTACCGTCTGTGGCGACCTGCGCCACCGATACGGTGCCTTCCTTTTCGCTGATTTTTTCCAGCAGGCCGGGCAGCGCCACCAGCGTCCCGCTGTCCACATACACCGTATCCAGGTGATCGTTATCCAGGCATACCACGCTGCTGGGCGTAAAATTCTTCCCGCGGACAATCAGCGCTTTGCCGGTATAATCCGCGCTGTCAACCTCAATGTCCACAAGGCCCATTTTCATATCGGTGGGTACGTAGGGCGATTGTCCGTCATACAGATATTGATCGCCGTACAGCATATCGTATTCCAGATCGTGCAGGTCTTCCAGATAATTTTCATCATGCCAGCGCTGCTGGTGAAAGCGCGTCAGCACGCCATTGCTGATGCCCAGGCGCCCCAGCGTATAGGCGGTCAGCTGGAAGCTTGCCAGATCCTCGCGCTCCTTTTCCAGGCTTCCGTCATTGGTCCAGATCACGTACTCCGTGGCCAAAAGGCTGCCCGATTTAAGGCTCTCCTCGGGAATATCCAGCGCGGGCAGGTGATCGCCATAGGCCACCAGCACCACGGGCTCGGGGTAAGCCTCCAGCTCCTCCAGCAGCCGGGCCAGGAAATCATCGGTCTCCTTGAGCTGGCTCACATAGTATTCAAAGGCGTTTTTCAGCCCGGGATTCTCCTCCAGCCCCGTGCTTGCGATGGCATAGGGCTCCGCGGGCGCTTCGGTAGCGTACATGCCGTGCCCCTGCACCGATACCGTGAATACCACATCGGGCGCTTCGTCCAGCACCAGCGCCTGCATGATGGGCGTGATCAGGCACGCATCCCGGCACCAGCCCAGGCTGTTGACGGTATAATCCTGCATGTATTCCAGCGATGTAAAGGTATCAAAGCCCAGCCGCGGAAACACCAGGTGCCGCTGGTAAAAGGTGGCGGTATTGCTGTGAATGGCATGCGCCCGATAGCCCAGCTCCTTGAGATCGTAGGCCACCGATTCGCATACCGATTCCTTCATCACCGTGCTGTAGGGATATTCGCCGGTGCCAAAATCGCTGAGCTTCATGCCGCTGACCACCTCAAACTCCACATTGGCCGTACCACCGCCGATCATGGGCACATACAGCCAGCCGCCGGAGCAGGTTTCCCGCAGGCGGGTAAAGGTGGGCACCGGATCCTCGCTGAGCTGTACCGAGGTAATATTATCGGGCGGCAGGAAGGATTCCAGCTGCAAAAAGATGAAATTGGGACGCTTCCGGGCGGCAGGCGCGGGCGCATTAGAAGGCTCGGGCAAAATGCCGCTGATGGTTTCCCGATCGTAATTCTGGGGCTTTGATATGCCCCGGTCCACCGCGCTGCGAAGCAGGCTGTAGGGAAAGCCGTAATTCCGGTACGCCTTGGCCGGATCGGCATAATCCCGGTAAACCATAGCGTAGGGCACGGTGCAGCCAAAAGTCAGCGTCCACAGGCAAATCACAAATGCCAATCCCCGTTTGCGCTGGGGACGCCATTTGGGCGCTTTTCGGAATACGACCACCATGGCGGCAATGAAAAGCAGTATGCCAATGCCGATCAGGACGAACTGCCCGACGGTGACATAGGCGTTGGAAATGCTGGTGTTTTTGACCCAGATCACAAAATCGTAGAAGCCCAGCGGGGTGATGCGCACGATATGCATAATGCAGTTGATCAGCCCCAGGATCAGCCATACCATGCTGGTCAGCACCACGGCGAAGGTTTTGCGTCTGAACAGCAGGGCTACGCCCAGCGTGCAGGCAATGATCAGGCTGTTGTACAAAAAGGCGTGGGGACGGGTAAAAACGAATAAAAAAGCGCTCACAAATCTGTGGCGCGACAGCCATTCTATGGCAAAGTTCAGCGTCAGGGCCAGGGCCATAAGCCGTAAAACCGTTTGATGAAAAGCTTTGCGCGCCGCGGCGTCCGCGGCTTTTTTTTCATTCATGAATTACCTCTCCGATTGTTTGCCCGGCAGCATCAGGCGGTAAGCGTTATGTAGGTTGCGCACCTCCACCGCGGCGCCCGCGTCGCCGCGTTCGCCATCCAGCGACCAGGGCATATCCTCCGGCATATGAAAGACCGCGCGCTCCACGTGCCGGTATACCAGCAGCGGGTGGTCATAGCGCCTTGCCATCAGTGTGGGCAGAAGGCCGGTCAAATCCGTAATGTTCTGGGGCCTGCGCACCATCAGCAGCTCGTGCCGTCCATCCCACAGGTCCTCCTGGCTCAGAGGCAGCTTGACCACGCCGCCCAGCGAGCGGGTATTGCAGAAGGAGCCGAAGAAAAAATCGCCCTCGATCAGTTCGCCGTCGGCCTCTACCGATACCTTGTAGCTCTGGAGATGGGTCAATTCCTGCATGCCGGTGAGCACATAGGCCAGATGGCCGATGCGGTTTTTGAGCGCCCGGTCAGTTTCATAGGATGTGCGGGTAAAAGCGCCGAAGCTGGCCACATAGGAAAACACCCGGCCATTGAACAGTCCGGCGTCAATGGGCCGTGAAATGCCGCCCAGGCCCACCGCGGCGGCCGACATGGGATCCCGGGGCAGCCCGGCGGACAGCGCCAGATCGTTGGTGGAACCCATGGGCACATAGCACAGCGGCGGCGCGTCGTCCACCCGGATCAGCCCTCCCAGGGTTTCGGACAGCGTGCCGTCCCCTCCCACACACACCAGCATATCATGGTCAGCGGCGTGTTCCCGCGCGAACCGGGCGGCATCCCCCGCTCCCTTGGTGCAGCACAGGGTGCACTGCCAGTGATACCGCTCATACATCCGGGCGATCTCATCCTTGATCGTCTGTCCCCGGCCCATTCCGGCGGCGGGGTTCACAATCAGAAGCAGCTTGCTTTCCATGTCCTCCTCCTCACGATGTGATCCGCGCTTTCATTATACCAGCAAAGTGAAAAAAAGTCCATATATCGCAAAACGCCGCTTGTACAAGCTGCCGCTTGGTGCTACAATAAACCCATTAATACCGGGAGGTTTTGTATGGAACGCAAGAATGCATGGAAAAATTATGACGAAAAAGAATTAGAAGCGCTGGAGGCTTTAAGCGGCCGCTACCGCGCTTTCCTGGACAACGGCAAAACGGAGCGTGAATGCGCCAAGCAAGCCATGGCCCTGGCCGAAAAGAACGGCTATACCAGCCTGGAGGACGCCATCCGTGCGGGCAAGCGGCTGAACCCCGGCGACAAAGTATATTTCGTATGCATGGGGAAATCCATTATGCTGTTCCACCTGGGCAGGCAGCCCCTGGAAAGCGGCATCAACATTGTGGGCGCGCATATCGACTCGCCGCGCATCGATATAAAGCAGAATCCCTTCTATGAGGATACCGACCTGGTCTATGCCGATACCCATTATTACGGCGGCATCAAAAAGTACCAGTGGGTGGCCCGGGCGCTGGCGCTGCACGGCGTAATAGCCAAAAAGGACGGCTCGCTGGTGGAGATCGTGATCGGTGAGGATGAAAGCGATCCCGTGCTGTGCGTCAGCGACCTGCTGATCCACCTGGCCCAGGAGCAGATGGCCAAAAAGGCCGGCGAGGTGATCACCGGCGAGGGCCTGGATATCATCCTGGGCGGCCGTCCCCTGGCGGGCGAGGAAAAGGAGCCCGTAAAAGCGCTGATGCTCAGCATCCTCAAGGAGCGCTACGGCATTGAGGAAGAAGACATGCTCTCCGCCGAGCTGGAAGCCGTTCCGGCGGGAAAAGCCCGGGACCTGGGCCTGGATCGCAGCATGATCCTGGGATACGGCCATGACGATCGCGTATGCGCCTATGCCGAATTGGAAGCCATGCTGCTCCTGCCTGCCGTACCCGAATATACCTGCTGCTGCCTGCTGGCCGACAAGGAAGAGATCGGCAGCGTAGGCGCCACCGGCATGCGCGCCCACTATTTTGAAAACGCCGTGGCCGAATTGGTCAACCTGACCTGCGACCGCTACAGCGAGCTGACCGTACGCCGGGCGCTGAAGAACAGCCGCATGCTCAGCTGCGATGTCAGCGCGGGCTATGATCCCCTGTATGCCAGCGCCTTTGAAAAGAAAAACGCAGCCCTGCTGGGCCGCGGCGTATGCTATAACAAGTTTACGGGCTCCCGGGGAAAATCCGGCTCCAACGACGCCAACGCCGAATTCATCGGCAAGCTGCGCAGGATCATGGATGACAACGGCATCACCTGGCAGACCGCCGAGCTGGGCAAGGTAGATGTGGGCGGCGGCGGCACCATCGCTTACATCTGCGCGCTGTACGGCATGGAAGTGATCGACAGCGGCGTGCCGGTGCTGAGCATGCACGCGCCCCAGGAAATCATCAGCAAGGCCGATCTGTACGAAGCAGTAAAGGCTTATGCCGCCTTCATGAAGGAAGCGAAGTAACAGCATTTTCTATGCATTCATCTATGGCTGCGCGTTCAATTGAAAACGCCGCGGCCCGCATCGGGGCTGTCTCAAAGCGCCAAATGAAAAGGCGGCGCAAGGGACAGCCCCTTGCATATCCTTGGGGCCGATCCTGTTACTCGGTCCTGAGCGCTACCACGGGATCCTTGCGGGCCGCCATGCGGGAGGGAATGGCGCCGGCAATGATGGTAAGCAGCATGCTGATGATCACCAATACCACAGCGCCGCGCCAGGGCAGCTGCGCCGCGGCGTTCACCGTGGTCAGGCTGCGGATCAAAGCGTTGATGGGGAAGGTGAGCAGCCAGGTAACCAGAATGCCCAGCAGGCCCGCCCCCAATCCGATGATCAGCGTTTCGGCGGTGAATACCCGGGATACATCCTTCTTGGACGCGCCCAGGGCGCGCAGGATGCCGATCTCCTTGGTGCGCTCCAGCACGCTGATATAAGTAATGATGCCGATCATAATGGAGGACACCACCAATGATACCGACACAAAGGCAATCAGCACATAGGAAATGGTATCCACAATATCGGTAACCGAGCTCATGAGCGTGCCCACATAATCGGTATACCGGATTACGCTGCCCTCCCGGCCGTCGGAACGCATGCGCTCGTTGTAGGCATCGATCAGGGTGACGATTTTTTCCTTGCTTTCAAAATCCTTGGGATAAATCTTGATCTGGCTGGGCGCATTCAAATCGGCGGCGCTGAGCTTGCCCAGGTTGCCCTCATAGGTGGCGCTGGTGCGCTGCTTCTTCATTTGCTCTTCCATCATGCTCAGGATACGCTCCTT
>JAFUGB010000426.1 GCA_017469605.1 Clostridia bacterium | reverse complement strand
GCCGTGGTCATGGCGGCCTGCATCCTGATGCTGCTCAGCCCCATCTATATGCCGCTCATTAAAAAGGCCCGCGGCAAGAAAGCTTAATCCAAAACACTACGACTTGCGCCCCGTGGAGGCTCGCGCTTTCGCGGGCACTCCATGGGGCGCGCATTCAAGCTGAAAACTCATTTTGTTTTTACAAAATATGATATATAATATAACTTGCAAAGAGGAGGAAAAAACATGATCATTGAAAAAAGCGCCGTGGCCGGCACGCTGGAAAGCAGCGACGCACAGGTGACGGTGGAGCCCAACGGAGGCGGCATCGCGGTTGAAATAACATCCAGCGTCATGAACCAGTACGGCCGCCAGATCAAAGCCGCCGTGCTGGAAACGCTGGAGCGCCTGGACGTGAAAAGCGGCCGCGTTACCGTGGTGGACAAGGGCGCGCTGGACTGCACGCTCAAAGCCCGGGTGGAATGCGCCGTGTTCCGCTCCTGCGGCCAGAGCGATAAAAATATTCCCTGGGGAGGTGCCGTAAAATGATTCCCCGTCCCAAGCCTGAACGGTTCCGCCTGCGCCGCACCATGATGTTCATGAACGCGCAGAAGCCGGGCCTGATCAAAGACGCTTACATCTACGGCGTGGACTCCATCATGCTGGATCTGGAGGACGCGGTAGCCGAAAACCAGAAGGACGCGGCCAGGTTTTCCCTGTACCACGCCCTCAAGACCATTGACTACGGCGATACCGAGGTCATCGTGCGCATCAACGGCCTGGATACGCCCCACTGGCAGGAGGATATCCGCGTGTGCGTGGCGGGCGGCGCCGACGGCATCCGCATCGCCAAATGCGAAAGCGCTCAGGATGTGCTGACCGTGGAAAAGGCCGTGGAGGAAGCCGAAAAGGAATTCGGCGTCGAAATCGGCCGCACGCTGCTGATGGCGGCCCTGGAAAGCCCCAAGGGCATCCTGAACGCCTATGAGATCTGCGCAGCCAGCCCCCGCATGTTCGGCGTAGCCATCTCCGGCGGCGACTTCCGCAAGTGCATGCAGACCAAGCCCACGCCCAGCGGCATTGATATGCTGACCGCCCGCGGCATGATGCTCATCGCCGCCCGCGCCGCCGGCATCCAGTGCTTTGACACCGTGTTCACCGACCTGGACGATACCGAAGGCTTCCTGAACGAGGTTCGCCAGAACAAGGAAATGGGCTTTGACGGCAAATCCCTCATCAACCCCAAGCAGATCCGCCCGGTGCACGAGATCTTTGCCCCCACCGAAAAAGAGGTCATCCAGGCCGAAGCCTGGGTGCGCGCCTTCCGCGAAGCGGCGGCCCAGGGCATTGGCGTGTTTACGGTCAACGGCAAAATGGTGGATGTGGCCTTCATTCCCGGCGCTGAGCGCACGCTCAAGCTGGCCAAGGCATGCGGCATGTATGAGGGGGATTTGGTATGAAAAACGCAGTAGGACGCGATATTCCGGAATATCTGCTGAGGGATGGCCGCGAGGTCTACCAGGGCAAAAACTACATGGACGGCAAATACCTGCAAAAGGCCGCCCCCCGCACCCGCCGCTATGAAAAGCCCCAGGAGAGCAAGATCGTGGACAGCATCGTGGACGCGCTCAGGCAGGTGGGCGCACGCAGCGGCATGACCTTCTCCTTCCATCACCATCTGCGCAACGGTGATTTTGTGGTGAACATGGTGATGCAGGCCGCCATCGAGGAACTGGGCCTGGACGATATCACCATCGCCGCGACTTCTTTGGGCGAGGCCCATGACCCTGTGGCCCAGTATATTGAGGATGGCAAGGTCGTCGGCATCCAGACCAGCGGTATCCGCGGCAAAATTGGCGAAGTGGTATCGGCGGGCAAGCTGCAAACCCCCGCCATCATCCGCAGCCACGGCGGACGTCCCCGGGCCATTGAAGCCGGCGAAGTGCATATCGACATCGCCGTGGTGGCCGCTCCCACCAGCGACTGCGTGGGCAACTGCCGCGGCATTGGCGGCAAGAGCAACTGCGGCTCCCTGGGCTATGCCATGACCGACGCCAAATATGCCGATCATGTGATCGTGGTCACCGACTGCCTGGTGGACTTTCCCAACATGCCCGCCAGCGTGGAAGCCATTGACGTGGACGCCGTGGTGGTGGTGGATTCCATCGGCAATCCCAAGAAGATCGCCAGTGCCGCCGCCCGCATCAGCCAGAATCCCCGGGATCTGATGATGGCCGAAAACGTGGCCAAGGTCATCGCCTCCACTCCCTACTTCAAGGAAGGCTTCTCCTTCCAGACAGGCGTGGGCGGGCCCTCCCTGGCCGCCAACCTGTTCCTGGAAAAGTATATGGACGAGCGCGGCATCAAAATGGGCTGGGCCATCGGCGGCATCTGCGGCCCCATGGTGGAAATGCTCAAAAAGGGCAAGGTAGGCAAGGTGATCGACGTGCAGGACTTTGACCTGGACGCCGTAAACAGCATCAACCAGACCCCCAATCATTTTGAGATGAGCGCCAGCCAGTACGCCAACCCGGCCAACAAGGGCGCGTTTGTCAACAAGCTGGACTTTGTGGTATTGGCCGCGCTGGAAATCGATACTGGATTCAATGTAAACGTGCTCACCGGCTCCGACGGCGTGCTGCGCGGCGCGCCCGGCGGGCATCCCGATACGGCGGCGGGCAGCAAATGCTGCATCATCGTAACGCCCCTGGTGCGCGGCAGAATGGCCACGGTATGCAAAAACGTGGTCACCGTCACCACTCCCGGCGCCTGTGTGGACGTGCTGGTCACCGATTACGGCATCGCCGTCAATCCCCTGCGTCCCGATCTGATCAAGTGCCTGGACGACGCCGGCATCCCCCACGTTTCCATCGAGAGCCTGCAGGAAAAAGCCTACAGCCTGGTAGGCACGCCCGACGACCTGGAGTGGGAAGATAAAGTGGTGGCCGTGCTGGAGGCCCGGGACGGCACCATCCTGGACGTGGTGCGCAAGATCAAGCCGTTGAAATTATAAGGAGACGTTAGGGCCTGCGCGGCCCTAAAACCCGCGCCAGGGTACTAAGTACCCTGGACCCATCCCCGCGATGCACCGCACGCGCGGCAAAGCCGCGCTGCCCGGGAACGGTGGATTATGTCTTAGCTTCTCGTTGCAATTGCAGCTTTTACGACCACAAACGCGCTTTCTTTGTTACTTTCTTTCTCAGAAAGAAAGTAACGTATCCCTCCCCCGAAAGGATCCCGCTCATGAGCTACACCGTTGCCCAAATCTGTGAGGCCGACCGGCGCGGCCAGGCCGCGGCGGTCGCCCTGCTGCAAAAAGAAGGCATACGCCGCGACGCGCACCTGGATTACACCTGCGGCGTGTATGACGACGATTTTACGCTGTGCGCCACAGGCAGCTGCTTTGCCAATACGCTGCGCTGCATGGCCGTGGACAGCGCGCACCAGGGCGAAGGGCTGATGAACCTGGTGGTTTCCCACCTTGCGGAAGTACAGGCCCAGCGCGGCAACAGCCACCTGTTCCTGTATACCAAGCCGGGCAGCGCCAAGTTCTTTGGCGACCTGGGCTTTTATGAGATCGCCCGTGTGCCCGATAATCTGGTGTTCATGGAAAACCGGCGCCCCGGCTTTTCCGACTGGCTGAAGCAGCAGCCGGCGGCCCGCGCCCCACGGGAGCGCACCGCCGCGGTGGTGATGAACGCCAATCCCTTTACGCTGGGCCATCGGTATCTGCTGGAAACGGCCTGCGGCCGGGCCGACGCCGTGCACCTGTTTGTGCTCAGCGAAAGCTTTGGCCCCATTCCCGCGGCAGACCGCAGGCGCCTGGTGGTCCAGGGCACGGAAGGCATGGAAAAGATCATCCTGCACGACAGCGGGCCCTATATCATATCGGCCGCCACCTTCCCGGGGTATTTTCTTCAGGACAGCGACGAAGTATCGTCGGTCCACGCCCGGCTGGACCTGGCGGTATTCGGAAAAATTGCCGACGCGCTGAACATTGGCGCGCGCTTTGTGGGCGAAGAGCCCTTCAGCCATGTAACCGGGCTGTACAACCGGATCATGCAGGAGGAACTGCCCCGGACGGGCTTGGAATGCGTAATCGTCCCGCGCCTGAAAAAGGATGGACAGGCGGTCAGCGCCAGCGCTGTGCGTCAGGCCGTCCACGACGGGCAAATTGAAAAAATCCGGCCCTGGGTGCCGGACAGCACCTGGGCCTATCTCACCGGCCCGCACGGCGAAAAGGCCGTGGAAGCCATTCAAAAAGCGACCAACGTGGTTCATCATTGACTACGAAATGGAGGAATGCAGCATGCTGAAACTGTACAATTCCGGCGTATACCTGTTGAACGGCCGCGAGATCGTAACCGATGCCGCCCAGGCCGCCGCAAAAGCGGGCCGTCCGGTAAGCAAGGATGACGCCCGGGGCACCATTGCCTACAGCATCCTGAAGGATCATAACAAGAGCGGGGACATGGACCACCTGCAGATGCGCTTTGACAGCCTGACCAGCCATGATATCACCTACGTGGGCATCATCCAGACCGCCAGGGCCTCCGGCATGAAGGAATTCCCCATGCCCTACGTGCTGACCAACTGCCACAACAGCCTGTGCGCCGTGGGCGGCACCATCAATGAGGACGACCACATGTTCGCCCTGTCCGCCGCGCATAAATACGGCGGCATCTACGTGCCCACCAACATGGCGGTGATCCACAGCTTCAACCGCGAAATGATGGCGGGCTGCGGCCGCATGATATTGGGCAGCGACAGCCATACCCGCTACGGCGCGCTGGGCACGCTGAGCGTGGGCGAGGGCGGCGGCGAGCTGGCCAAGCAGCTGGTGGGCCGCACCTATGACGTGGCGCGCCCCGGCGTAATCCTGGTCTACCTGGACGGCGAACCGCGTCCCGGCGTGGGGCCCCAGGATGTGGCCCTGCAAATCTGCGGCACCGTATATGCCAACGGCTATGTGAAAAACAAGGTGATGGAATTCGTGGGGCCGGGCGTTGCCAAGCTGCCCATGGAATACCGCAACGGCATTGACGTGATGACCACCGAGACCACCTGCTGGTCCTCTATCTGGGAAACCGACGGCGCCACCGAGGAATACCTGGCCATCCACGGCCGTCCCGAAGCCTACAAAAAGATGCAGCCCGCCAGCGTGGCCTACTACGACGGCTGCGTGTACATTGACCTGAGCACCGTCGAGAGCACCATTGCCCTGCCCATGCATCCCAGCAATACCATCACCATCCGCGAGCTGCTGGAAAACCCCAAGGACATCCTGTACGCCTGCCAGGAAAAAGCCAACAGCCAAATCGTGGGCGCCAAGATCGACCTGGTCAGCAAGGTGCATGACGGTGGCGTCTGGGTGGAGCAGGGCCTGGTAGCCGGCTGCTCCGGCGGCACCTTTGATAACGTGTGCGCCGTGGCCAATATCCTGCGGGGCAACAG
>JAFUGB010000425.1 GCA_017469605.1 Clostridia bacterium | reverse complement strand
CCCGGCCTGGGCAACGGCGGCCTGGGCCGCCTGGCCGCCTGCTTCATGGACAGCCTGGCCTCCCTGAACATGCCCGCCATGGGCTGCACCATCCGCTATGAATATGGCCTGTTCCGTCAGCGCATCGTGGATGGCCAGCAGGTGGAAATGCCCGACAACTGGCTGGAAAACGGCAACGTATGGGAAGTGGCCGCTCCCGATGACACCATGGAGGTGCATTTCGGCGGCCATGTGGAATCCTATCAGGTGGACGACCGCACCAATTTTGAAGTGCGCGACGCCCATACCGTGCTGGCCGTACCCTATGACATGCCCATTGCCGGTTATGACAACGACACCGTAAATACCCTGCGCATGTGGCGCGCCCGCAGCCCCCGGGAGGAGCTGAACTTCCGCGCCTTCTCCAGCGGAGATTACGATAAGGCCCTGGAGCGCGACCTGGCCAATTTCATCTGCAAGGTGCTCTATCCCGAGGATAACCACGCCGAGGGTTAGCGACTGCGCCTGATCCAGCATTATTTCTTCACCAGCGCCACCCTGCAGTATGCCATCAAGGATTTCAAACGCCGCTTTGGCAACCGCTTTCATCTGCTGCCAGAAAAAGTCACCGTGCAAATCAACGACACCCATCCCGGGCTGGCGATCCCCGAGCTCATGCGCATCCTGATGGACCAGGAAGGCCTGGGCTGGGACGAAGCGCAGTCCATCGTCTGCAAAACCATCGCCTATACCAATCACACCGTCATGAGCGAGGCGCTGGAAAAATGGCCCCAGCAGATGGTGCGCGAGCAGCTGCCCCGCATCTACATGATCCTGGAGGAAATGAACCGCCGCCTGTGCAACCGGCTGTGGAACGCCTTCCCCGGCGACTGGGACCGGATCGCCCACATGGCCATCCTGGCCTATGACCAGGTGCATATGGCCAATCTGTGCGTAGCCATGAGCTATGCCGTCAACGGCGTCAGCAAGCTGCATGGCGATATTCTCAAGCATACCACCTTCCACGATTACTACACCCTGATGCCGGAAAAGTTCACCTATATCACCAACGGCATTACCCACCGGCGTTGGCTCATGGCCTGCAATACCCATCTGCGCAGCCTGATTACCGATGCCATCGGTGATAAATGGTACAAGGATCCCCAGGCGCTGGAAGAGCTGGTGCCTTTCGCTGATGATAAGGCTTTCCGGGAGCAGTTCCAGAAGGTAAAGCAGTTCAATAAGCGCCAGTTTAATAACATGCTGTTCCAGCGGCAGGGCATGCGGGTGGAGGAGGACTTCATGTACGACGCCCAGTGCAAGCGCCTGCATGAATACAAACGGCAGCTGCTCAACGCCCTGCATATCCATGTGCTGTACAACCGCATCATGGATGATCCGGGCTATACCATAGTACCCCGGGTATTCATCTTTGCCGCCAAGGCCAGCCCGGGCTATTACAAGGCCAAGCTGATCATTCGCTATATCCTGGCGCTGTCCAAGCTCATTGACCAGTCCCCCCGGGCCCGGAAAATGCTGCGCATCGTGTTTGTGGAAAATTACGACGTATCGGCAGCCGAGGCCATTATCCCCGCCAGCGAGCTTTCCGAACAGCTGTCCACCGCCGGCAAGGAAGCCAGCGGAACCGGCAACATGAAGTTCATGATGAACGGCGCTGTAACCCTGGGCACCCTGGACGGCGCCAATGTGGAAATCAGTGAGCAGGTGGGCCTGGATAACATCTATATCTTTGGTATGCGCGCCGAGACGGCTGCCGTGCTGGAGCGCGAGGGCGGCTACAATCCCATGAACGTGTTCGAGCAGAACGCCGAAATCCGCCGCGCGCTGATGCAGATGATCGACGGCACCCTGATGCCCGGAAGCCCCACCGCCCTGCAGGCGCTGTACCATGACCTCATGTTTGATGACCGCTATTTTGTTATGAAGGACTTTGGCAGCTATTCCATGGCCCAGCGCCGGATCAATGACGATTATCAGGATCGCGATAAATGGCTGCGCATGGCGGTAATCAACACCGCCAAATCGGGCGTTTTTGCCGCAGACCGCACCATCCAGGAGTACAACGATAAAATCTGGCATCTGAAATGATTCCGGATGCCGCGGCGCCCATCCATTTCCATCGTTTTTCATTGCCCCGGCTGTCCTGGCCGGGGTTTTATTACGAAAAAACGCCGTTTTTATCTGAAACGAAACAAAAAATTAATATTTAATAAATATATTGCAATAATTTGGTAACTGTGTTATAATGGCGCTGGAAATAATAGGAAACGCAGAAAAGAACCTTTCTGCCGTTGCACAAAAGCATGCCGTTTCCGCGCAAGCCCTGTACGCGGTTGCCGGCAAAGGGAAAGGAGGCGCGTCAGGCCCGATATTCTGTTGCCGCTGAACCGCAGCGGCGCATGGAACGCTGAACCTTACCGGTTATCACACACAGCCCCATCGCCGCAGACCATCGGCCGCTCCCCATCGGGCACAGGAAACACATCCTCTTCTTATAAGCCTCAAACGGACAAAACGGGCCCTTTGGGTCTGTCGAGCGCACAAAAGATGAGAAGAAAAAGCAAAGCAGCCGGGATGAAGTTAACCGACTGCTTTTGCTTTTGTCTCAAATGATTTAACCGGCGTTTATATGCCTGTTACCGCTTCACCAGCTGTTTCAGCCGGGGCTTGATATAGTTTTCAATGGCTTCCAGCTCCTGCCGATCGGGATAAACGCTCATAAAGCGGAACCCCGACGGGCGATACAAATCGATGCGGCAGGCGTGCCGCCGGATTTCCACCCTGCAAACATCGGCCCACAGCAGATGGGTTTCACTGACCAGCATACGCTGATTGCCCTCAGGATCCACCGCGATATTGTATGTTTCATAGGGGATAAATCGGGCAAGGCATTTGAGCCGGCCGGGCGCGATCCATGTCTGCACATGAGCGCCCCGGGCATCCAGCACAAAGTGCATTTCCTCCCGCCCCTGCAGCGCCAAAAAAAGGCACACCAGCGCCACCGCCAGGAAAGAAAAAATCAGCACGCTGGGCAGCAAGCCGCTGTTGGTAAACAGGGTGAGCGCCAGCTGCTT
>JAFUGB010000424.1 GCA_017469605.1 Clostridia bacterium | reverse complement strand
GTTTTATGGACGCTTTGGCACCAATCAAGACAAAAAGCCTCCATAAAACCAGTTTAAACAGAATGATAAAAAGAAACGGCATTATTCAAGTACCGTGCCAAGAAATAAACCATTTCAAAAAGGAGGGTCCAGCACCCTCCTTTTCTTTATACGGAGATGTTTATGGAACAACCGTTAATCACCTAGGACGCGCATTATAATAGAAAAAACCACGCCAAATGCCAGCTGTATGCCGACAGGGTGGTGCTCACTACCCGCAGCGAAAGCAGGCTGATGCCCGTTTACGGCAACAAAACGCGCGTCATTCCCCTGAAGGACATCAAGCGCGTGGTGATTTCCAGCGGCGGCATGGGCTTTTTTGCCAGGCATCCCAACGCCATTCACTTCATCACCCAGCCTTCCGCCCGCACGCTGGACGACATGCTGCGAGACCAGCGTTTCCACAGCGCTGATTACATCGATGAAGGCGTGCAGCAATTCTGCCCCGTCTCCCAAGCCGATCTCACCGAAAAGCTGGCCGTTGCCGCTCAAATCAAGGCATATATTGAACAGCGCATGGATGTGCCAGCCGCCCCTTAAAAAAACGGCCGGAGCGCGTGCCAGCGCAAGAAAGGAAACGAACGGGGGCGTACTTTCTTGGAAGCCCAAGAAAGATACCAACGAAGGCTGCGTTTGTCGCCGTAAAAGCGGCAATCGCAAAGAGAAGCGAAAATGCAAAGGCCGGGGGATGGATCTTTACGTTACCCTTCGCGCTTTGCAATGCAGCACAAAGCTGCAGTACAACGCAAGCGAACCTAATGAACCGCAATGATCGCTATGCAGGTGTGAAAGAGCAATGAATACCTCGGACACCTCCGTTAGTATCTTTCATTCTATAAGCCGTTCAAATACTGTTTCCCCACAGTCTATCAAAAACAGTCTATTCTTTTCTCGAACATAGGCGGCGGTATTTCTCTCTGCCGGGTTGAAGGTTGCTCCCCTTCCCACAAAAGTCAGCGGTTCGTTATGAAAAATCCTGTCCATTCTGTATTCTCCTGTTTCCATAAGTATGTCTTTAAATATGACGATAGACAGAAATCTTAAGAAAGAGAAATTGAGTTAATATTATCAAGAAATCTTTTTGTAGTTTTCTGTTCATCAAGCGAATGAACCTGCAATAGCAACTTATCATAATACAAGCTTTTCGGTATATTTAAAAGATCAAACAGTAAAACCCGATAAAGAAACGATAGCTTTTTCAAATAGATAACGCATTCGTTACCATCCAGATACGTTTCATCCTGCCTGCTTTTAATGTGTGCAATTTTATTACGTGAATTAACTAAAATATCTATAAATCTTTCCTCATTACATCCTAATTCTTTTTCTAAAATATCTATTCCATAACGATTGGCAACTTCAGAAATACTTTTTTTAGGGAGGCTTTGTTTGTGAAATCTGGGTTTTTTCTCTTTGCTAATTCGTGCAAGCCCTTACAGGACTCCACCATAAAGGCGCATTTGATATCTACAGGCATTTTTACATTTGATAAGCAATACAACACCGTATTATAAACCATATCTAATTCGTTCTTTATTAAATACCATTTGAGAAAACGATCCACATTAAGCACTTTTTCAAAATCAAGCAGTTTGTTCCATGCGCCTATCATATAATCAGCGGAAGTATAACTTGGCAAACTACGCTCTTTCTAGGCTTTTGTTACATCAGCACCGTCATATGCGGTTATTACAGGATAAAACTGGCCATCAAACAGCATCAATAGAGTTTCAAGCGTATAATATGCGGTCAACATATTACGATAATCAGAAGACGATGTTGAAACCGTTATCATTCGTTCAACGCCTTGATCAATAGCAAGTTGATAGTCAGCATTATTTAGATGTACAGAAAATGTTATGCTCTTGGGAACACCTAAAATTCCATTTTCAGGCTTCTGCTTAATAACAAGCTCCATAGCATTTCACCTCTATTAGTGGATAGAAAACATTATAACTCAATACTATTGATAAAAACAAGAAATCCGAACCCTCCGCCTACCGGCTGAAAGTTCGGATTTCTCGTGTTTGGTGGAGGTGAGGAGAATCGAACTCCTGTCCGAAGACCGAATTACGGGATTTTCTCCGAGCGCAGTTTGCATTTTGAATTTCCCGCGCCGGGGCGCCTACAAACGGGCTCCCGGGCTTGGTAGCTTCATTTTACCGGCGTTGCCGCAAAGCTTAGGCAGGCCTGTTCCTCACATCAATGACGCCGCTTGCTGAAGCCGTGAGCGCTCCAGGGCGACGGCCGCCAAATTAGGCAGCGAAAGCGAAACTGTTGTTGTCAGTTCATTTTAAAGTTCCCCGTTTTAACGAGGCCAGGGTCCTCGGCTCGCTTATCCCGTCCTTCGCAATCCCCGTCGAAACCAGTACACCCCCCTGTTCGGCGGATTAATCCGCCCCTTGCTGCCGCACCGCCCGGGCAGCCTGCAGCTTCATATCGCGTTCGGCGGCGGCATCCCGCTTGTCATGCAGGTGCTTGCCCACGCATACGCCCAGTTCCATCTTCACCCGGCCGTCCTTCAGGTACAACTGCAGCGGGATCAGGGTATAGCCCTTGCGCTGCACCATTTGCAGGAGTTTGCGGATTTCGGCCTTGTGCAGCAGCAGCTTTTTGGGCCGCATGGGATCGGTGTTGAAGATGTTCCCCTGCTCGTAAGGGCTGATGTGCATCCCCTCCGCAAACACCTCGCCCTCTTTGATCCGGGCATAGCTTTCCTTCAGGTTCACACGCCCCTGTCGGATGGATTTTACCTCCGTGCCGTGCAGGGCAAGGCCGCATTCGTAGGTTTCCTCCACGAAGTAGTCATGCCGCGCGCGGCGGTTGGTGGCCACGGGCTTTATGCCCTTTTGTCTGGCCATGCGCAGCACCTCCCTTCGCGGTGAAGCATATTATAGCATATCCGAGCGCTTTTCGCAATATATCCAGAGGGGAGGGATTTTATGGCGGCAATTTTTGGGGCAATCACCGCGCTTTTCCTGCTGGCGGCGGTTTGCCTGCGCGTGCGCGTGGGCTCACGGTTCCACCGGGGGATCACCCGGGGCGTGTACGCGGTGTGGGCGCTGATGCTGCTCTCGCTGATTCCCGGCTTTCGGGCAGGCGTAAACACGCTGACGGTGGCCTGCGCGGGCGCGCTGGGCCTGCCGGGCATCGGACTGATGCAGGTGATTGCACTGATGCGGAATTAAAGCCCGAAAAGGGGGCGGCTGTGCGTACAGGCGGCAAAAGCCGGGAAAGCGATAAAGCCCACGGGATGGTGGGGGAGGGCGGATGCCCGCATCCTCATCCCGCCCGTGCCCGCGGACATGCCCCCGGGATCAATATTCAAAGGTCCCCTCAAACACGAACACCACTTCGCCGGTGAGCACGATCCTGTCCCCGGTGCAGTTTACCGTCAAATCGCCGCCCGCCAGCTTGACGGTGATATCGCGTCCGGCCTCGCACAGGCCCAGCCGCACGGCGGCGGCAGCCACGGCGCAGGCGCCGGTGCCGCAGGCCAGGGTTTCACCGTTGCCCCGCTCCCATACCCGCATGCGCAGGGTGCTCTGGTTGATTACGCGGACAAACTCGGTGTTGACCCGCTGGGGAAAGATGGGCGCGAATTCAAACTGCGGGCCCACCTTGGCAATATCGATGCCGTCAATGGCGTCGCAGAATACCACGCAGTGGGGATTGCCCACCGACAGGCAGGTAACGGTATATTCCTGCCCGCCCACGGTGATGGGCTGGCCGATCACCGTTTCGCCTGCCGCCCGCATGGGGATGGAGGATGCCGCAAAATCGGCTTTGCCCATATCCACCGATACGGCATGCGCCTTGCCGTCCCGCAGGTAAACCCGCAGGTGATGCACGGCGCCGGCGCATTCCACGGTAATGAATTCGCTGCGGACAAAGCCGCTGTCGTACAGGTATTTGGCGATACAGCGGATGTTGTTGCCCGCCATGCGCCCTTCGCTGCCATCGCGGTTGAAGGAGCGCATTTTTGCGTCGGCCACATTGGATTTTTCAATGAGCACGATCCCGTCCCCGCCAATGCCGTAGTGGGGCGCGCACAGCTGCACGCACAGCGATTCGGGGCAGGTGATGCGCCCGTCAAAGTTATCGATGAAAATATAATCGTTGCCGCAGGAGTGCATCTTGGCAAAATGAATGCGCTGGCGCCATTTGCGCATGCGGTTGATATCGATGAGCTCGGTATTGCTTTGGGTAAACCGGCTTTCCATGATATCGGCCAGCGCGCCCGCCGTGTCCAGGCTGGTCAGGCAGGGGATGCCCATCTGCATGGCCTTGCGGTGCAGCACGGTATAATCGCCCAGGGTTTCATCCCGCACGGCGCCGGTGTACACAATATAGTGGATACTGCCGTTTTCCATCAGCCGGGTGATATCGTCGCTTTCGGTGGCATTGGCCACGGCAGTCACCGGGATGCCCAGGGCGGCAATGGCCTGCGCCGTGCCGCCGGTGGCGTACAGCATAAGGCCCAGGTCGTAAAAGCGCTTGGATAAGCCGATGATCTCCTGGTAGTCGTTCTCCTCCACGCTGAGCAGCACGCCGGTTTGCTCCCGCCGCTGGGGCGAGGGGACCCGCAGGCCCGCGGCCGTCAGGCCCTTGAACAGCGCCTCGGCCATGGTTTTGCCAATGCCCAGCACCTCGCCGGTGGATTTCATTTCCGGCCCCAGGATGCTGTTGGCGTCGCTGAGCTTTTCAAAGCTGAACACCGGCACCTTGACGGCGGTGTAGGGCGGCGTGCGGTACAGGCCCGTGCCGAAGCCCAGGTCAATGAGCTTTTCGCCCAGCATGACCCGGCTGGCCAGGTCCACCATGGGAACCTTGGTCACCTTGCTGATGTAAGGGACGGTCCGGGAAGCCCGGGGATTAACCTCGATCACGTACAGCTCGTTATCGTAAATCAGGTACTGGATGTTTACCAGGCCCCGCGTGCCCAGGGCCAGCGCCAGCTTCTGGCTGCAATCGCAGATCTTGCGCAGGAACACGTCGTTCAGGTTATAGGGCGGGTATACGGCAATGCTGTCGCCGCTGTGCACGCCCGCCCGTTCAATGTGCTCCATGATGCCCGGGATTAGCACGTCCTGTCCGTCGCTGATCACGTCCACTTCCAATTCAACGCCCGGCAGATACTGGTCAATGAGCACCGGGTTTTCAATGCCGCCGGACAGGATGCGCTGCATATAGGCCGCGGTCTGCTCCCGGCACCTGGATATGGTCATATTCTGTCCGCCGATCACGTAGCTGGGCCGCAGCAGCACGGGATATCCCAGGCTTTCAGCCGCCTCCACGGCCTCCTCCAGCGTGCGGGCAGTGCGGCCCTTGGGGCGCCGGATGCCAAAACGCTCAAGCAGCGCGTCAAACCGCTCCCGGTCCTCGGCCATATCGATGGACGCCGCGCTGGTGCCCAGGATGCGGATGCCATGGGCGTCCAGGTATTGGGTGAGCTTGATGGCGGTCTGCCCGCCAAAGGCCACCACCACGCCGATGGGCTGTTCCACGGCGATGATGTTCATCACATCCTCGGGATACAGGGGCTCAAAGTACAGCCGGTCGGCGGTATCGTAGTCGGTGGATACCGTTTCCGGGTTGTTGTTGACAATCACCACGTCATAGCCCATTTCCCTGAGCGTCCATACGCAGTGCACCGAGCTGTAATCAAACTCAATGCCCTGGCCGATGCGGATCGGGCCCGAGCCCAGCACCATCACCACCGGCCGTCCGCTGCGGGCAAAGCTCCGGCTCTGGCAGGGCATATCCACCGCCGAATAGAAATAGGGCCGGCGCGTGTCGAATACCGCGGCGCAGGTTTCCACGATGCGGAAGGAGAAGGGCATGGCCGGGAGCGCCTGGGCCCCGCTCAAGCGCTGGATGGCGGCGTCGGGGTAGCCCAGCAGCTTGCCCTGGCGCAGGTTCGGGGCGGAGGCGCCTTCCCGGGCCAGCTTTTGCTCATAATCGGCCAGCGTTTTGAGCTTTTCCAGGAAGTAGGGATCAATCATGGTGATCCGGTAAATTTTCTCCATGGGCATGCCGGCCTTGATGGCTTCAAACACCGTAAAGATGCGCCGGTCGTCCTGGGCGGCCAGGCGCTGAGCCAGGGGAAGGTCGTTCAGCGGGGCGGCGTTCAGCGTGTCCAGGCCGATCTCGGCCCCGCGGACGGCTTTCATCAGCGCCGTCTCAAAGGTGGGCGCGATGGCCATCACCTCGCCGGTGGCCTTCATCTGCGTGCCCAGGCGGCGGCTGGTGCCGGCGAACTTGTCAAAGGGCCATTTGGGGAACTTGACCACGATGTAATCCACCGCCGGCTCAAAGCCCAGGAGCGACACGCCGGTGTCGGGGTGCCTGATTTCATCCAGCGTGTAGCCCAGCGCCAGCCGCGTGGTGATCTTGGCGATGGGATAGCCCGTGGCCTTGCTGGCCAGGGCGGAGGAACGGGATACCCGGGGATTGACCTCAAT
>JAFUGB010000423.1 GCA_017469605.1 Clostridia bacterium | reverse complement strand
TGCATAATTTTAACATATTTTTACGTTTTTCGCAATAGCTTTTTAATATTTTGTCATTATTTTTCCAATAATCCGCATTTTCTTTTTAATATTCTCTTTTTCGCCCCTTATTTTCCAGCGGATCATTTTTCTTTTTTCCATTTAGCCTATAATTTTGTTTCATTTCTATTAAGATATTACATGCTTTTTTAAATCAAGTCGCTTCTTCGTTTTATAACAGCAGGAAAGCTGAGCGTTCTAAAGGCTGATTTCATTCTATTTCATGCCGAAGTAAAACGAGCGCAAGCATATTGTGGGGAACGCCAGGGGCTGCGCGGCCCTGAACCCGCGCCAATGGGTACGCTTGGCTCCGGGACACGCCGGCCTGCTTTTCGCTGAAAGCCCATTGGGACGCAGATCCCGGCGATAATTGGAATCGACGCCGAACAAACAGCCTGCGTATGAAGCGCTTTTGTCGCCAAGCGAGTTTCCAGGCATCAGAAAAGCAGGAGGCCAGCCGGGGAAATGAATTCGTTCATTTTCCGTTCTGTCCGCCTGCTTTTCACTGTGCGCAAAGCGCACAGGTTGCGCAGCTATGCCGCGCTGCCCGGGATCGGGTCTTTGCGTTTTCGTTTCTTTTGCGTTTGCTGCTTTTACGCCGACAATCGAAGCCTTCTTTGGCATCTTTCTTGGGCTTCCAAGAAAGTACGCTCCGTTCGTCTCCTTCCCCCGCAAATCCCAAGATGGGCAGCGCATTTTTGCCAACATGTTATTTCATGTTCATTTGATCGTTGCGCCAGATCAGCAGCACTTCCCGGTTTTCCCGTTCTCCCATGGCGTAATCCAAGGGCTCCACCTGATTAAAGCGCTCATACTGCACCCCGCGATTCATAACACGCGGCTGATGATCTATTACGCGGCAGGCGCTGTCCTCATCAAATTCCGGATCTTCCTCATAGGGATCAAAAACGCCAATTTCGGTATCCGACAGGATCCCGGTAAGCAATACATAATGGGGAATGCCGCCGGTGACGCAGCGAATCACCGCGCAGCCGCCATTCTCCAGGCACTTCCAGGTTTCATTTTCGGGCTGGATCACGGCATCCTCCAATTCCAGGAACTTGGCCGCAATGGGAAATTTGCAGCCCCTTCCAAAGGAATTCATCCAATCGGCCATATAGCGCATGGAAGCCTTGGAGGTACCGTGTTTGCCGATCTGCCCTTCATCGCAGAAGGTATCATTCCCCATGACCCAGATATGCTTGAGCAGGCAGGGAGCGATCTCCTCCCGCTCAAAAAGGTAGCGGATCGCGTTAGTTACTGAGGTAGGCCCGCAATCAAACTCGGAAGATTGGTAGTTAAGCAGGTTTTTCATCTTATCTTTGCCTCTCCATTTGTATCAGGAATTTCGGGGATCAAAAGCATCCCGGAGCGCGTCGCCCACAAAGTTAATGCATACCGCCAGCAGCACGATGACCGCGCCCGCCGGCAGCCACAGCCAGGGTTTGCCGGTGAGCACCGAAAGCGATTCCGCGCCGTTGAGCAGATTTCCCAGGGACGGCGTGGGCGGCTGTACGCCCATACCCAGAAAGGACAGGGCCGCTTCATCCAGGATGGAAATCGCAAACACGCTGGTGGCGTACACCAGCACCGGCGCAATGGTATTGGGCAGGATTTCGGAAAACAGGATATAGCGCCTGGGCATGCCCGCCGTCACATCTCCCTTGATAAAATTGGTCTGCTTCAGGCTGAGCACATTGCCGCGCACCAGCCGGGCCACGCCGGGCCAATCCACAAAGCCCAGGATCAGGATAATGGACCACATGCCCGGCCGGAAAATGGCCGCCGCCACCAGCACCAGCAGGATATACGGGAAGGACATGACCATATCGGTAAAGCCCATGATGATTTTATCAGCCGCTCCGCCAAAATAGCCGCTGACCAGCCCCAGCAGCACGCCGATCACCGTGGAAATAGCCGTGGCCAGGAACCCCACCAGCAGGCTCACGCGCATGGCGTACAGGATGCGGCTGAACATATCCCGGCCGATCCTATCTGTGCCCAGGATATGTTGGGCGGAGGGCGGCTGATTGAACTGTCCTGTGGGCTTCTGGGGCGAATAGGGCGAAATCACCGGGGCCAGGAGCGCCATTAAAATCAATACGGTTAACAGCGCCAGACAAAAAACCGCCATTTTATGCCGGCAAAACCGCCGGATAATCGGCCGGTATTTGGAGCTTTTCATCCGCAGCCTCCTCACCTTTAGTATTTGATGGTGGGATCCACCAGGGCGTACAGGATATCGGTAATCAGGTTGGCGGCCAGCACCACCACGGCAGACAGCAGGCATACGCCCATGATCACCGGATAATCCCGGCTCAAAACGGCGTTCATGGTGATCAGGCCCAGCCCCGGCCAGGAAAACAGCTGCTCCACAATGACCGCGCCGCCAAACAGCGTGGGAATCTGCATGCCGATCACCGTAACAATGGGCAGCAGGGCATTGCGCACAGCATGCCTGCGGATCACGATTTTGTGCCCCATGCCTTTTGCTGTAGCCGTACGCAGGTAATCCATTTCCAGGATTTCCAGCACGGCCGAGCGGATATAGCGGATATTGCCGCCCGCCACGCCCACGGAGAGCACCAGGGCGGGCATGATCAGATGGCGAAGCACATCCAGCGCGCCGCCACCCACCCCCGCCGTCACCATGCCGCTGGAAGGCAGCCAGCCCAGGCGCACGGTGAACAGATAGATCAGCACCAGCGCCAGGAAAAATCCCGGAATGCTGGAAAACAGAAAGGAAGCTGAAACCACGGCATAGTCCCGCTTCTGGTAGCGATGCACGGCGCTGTATATACCCGCGGGCACCGCCATGATCAGCCCCAGCACCATGGAAACGCCCATGAGCAAAAGCGTTGGGCCAATATGGCTGCCGATCAGTTCTGAAACAGGCTGATAGCTTTTATAGGAATAGCCCAGATTGCCCCGCAGTACCTCGCCCAGCCAATGCAGGTACTGGTTGAGGAACGACTGATCCAAGCCCCACTGGGCGGCGCGGGCGGCCAAAGTGCCCTGGCTGACGCGCGGTCCCACCAGCATATCCAGCGGACTGCCCGCCAGCGACATGATGGCATAATCGATCACTGTGATGCCAAACAGCAAGGGGATGGCCAGGAGAAGCTTTTTCAGTATGTATTTCCACATAAGCCTTACCGCTCCTCCCTCAAACCATCGTTCAGCTCCAGCATCCGTCCGCAGGCCGTCAGCCGTCCGTCAACCTCCAGCAGCTCCAGCCCTTGGGTTTCGCAGCCCTTTCGGGCGTAGGGGCAGCGAGGCAGCAGCGGGCAGCCGTCCCGGGCCGCCTGGGCGTCCAGCTCGCCTGCCATCTGCACGCGCTGCCGCCCCCGAAGCGATACGTCAGCCACCGGCGCGGCATCCAGCAGCGCTTTGGTATAGGGATGGGCCGGACGGTCAAACAGCGTGTCCGAAGGGCCCATTTCCACCACGCGGCCCATATACATAACGGCAATGCGGTGGCTCATATAATGCACGGCGCCCAGCCCATGGCCGATAAACACATAGGTCAGGCCCAGCCGTTCCTGCAAATCGCGCAAAAGGTTCAGAATCTGTGCCTGCACCGAAACATCCAGCGCCGATACCGGCTCGTCCAGGATCACCACGTCAGGGTTCAGCGAAAGCGCCCGTGCAATACAGATGCGCTGCCGTTGGCCGCCGCTGAACTCGTGGGGATATCGATCACGCATGGCGGGCGTCAGGCCCACCTGCACCAGCAGCTTGTCCACCCGGGCATCCACCGACGCAGCGTCGCAAATGCCATGATACAGCATGGGCTCCCGCAGAATATCAGCGATGCGCTTGCGGGGATTCAAGGATGAACCGCTGTCCTGAAATACCATCTGGAACCAGGGACGCAGCGCCCGGCGGTTAGCCTCCTTGATATTGTCAATCCGGCGGCCCTGAAAGCGGATCTCCCCTTCGGTAGGCCGATCAATGCACATAAGCAGCCGCACCAGCGTGGTTTTTCCACAGCCGCTTTCCCCCACAATGCCGAAGGTTTCCCCCGGCATGACTTGTATGCTCACATCCCGCACAGCGGCAAAGTTCTTGCCAAACAGGCTATTTTCCCCTGAGACCCGGAAGCGCTTGGTGACGCCGCGCATTTCCAACACGGGCTCAGTCACGGAGCATCGCCTCCTCCCTGAGATCGCAGCGGGAAAAATGGCGCTGGGCAATCTGCCGCATGGCGTCATCCTGCCGGTGATCGCATGTATCGGCAAAAGCACAGCGCTCCGCAAAGCGGCAGCCCCGCATATCGCCGTACACGTCAGGCACATGGCCGGAAATGGCGTATAAGCGTTTTTCACGGCCATCATGCAGCCCGGGCACCGCTTGCATCAGCGCGCGGGTATAAGCGTGCGCAGGGTGGTTTAAAAGCTCGGCAACGGGCGCTTCCTCCACGCACTGCCCCGCGTACATTACCACGGCGCGGTCCGCAATCTCGGCCACGATGCCCAGATCATGGGTAATCAGCAGGACGGCCATGCCGCGCTCCTGCTGAAGCTCCCGAAGGAGCTGCATGATTTGCAGCTGAATGGTCACATCCAATGCCGTGGTTGGCTCATCCGCGATCAGCAGCT
>JAFUGB010000422.1 GCA_017469605.1 Clostridia bacterium | reverse complement strand
GATTCCTCCAGATTGAATGGGGCAGGATGCGCCGTCCTGCCCGCTTCCATTCAAGAATTTCTTGTTTTGAAAAAGCCCTTTTTCTTTTCGGGCAGCTGAGGCTCCTCCAAGCCCTTGTTGACCTCGCTCTCCGGCGTAGTCAGCAAATAGCTGCGGATGGAAGCAAGCTTTCTCCCGCTGATCCCATATTCCCTGCTAAGCGTGTACAGCTGTTTTTCATCCAGCACGCGCTTGCGCAAAAGATAGGTCAGGTGGGCATCCTGGTGCTTGGCTGGCAGGAGTGCGGCAGCTAACTCTTCAATCATGTGATCACGGGAAAATTTTCCCTTGCCTGCGCTGATCTCCGCCGTTTCCCTTTTGATGCGCGTGATCTCAGAAACGGCAACCGCAATTCCAAAGCCGCCAAACAGCAGGCACAGCACCCAACGAATGAGACCCTCCAGCCCCAGGAAATGCACGGCGATGGCCACCGCAATCAGCAAAAGCGGCAGCTTGGCAGCTTTCCGGTACTGGGGCTGCGGCTTGGAACGCTGGCTGATCCAGGCGTCGATGCACTGTGGGCACAGATTGACAGACAGCACTTCGCCCAGCGCCTGGTATTTTTGCGTACTGCCGCCGCTTCGCACCGTCATGGTGCGGATAGTCACCAGGGGATAATCCTGCGCGCCTTCGCAGCCGCATTTTTTGCAGGTCAATTTTTCTTCCATGGGGGGCCTCCGTTTGGTTCAAGGATTGTTGGGGCAGCTGAAAGATCAAAATGTGAAAGCGCCCACATGGGACAGCAGCGATACCCAAATAAATACCGTCACCATAGAGCAGACCGTGGTAACAGCCAGGATTTCACCGGCCAGGGGGCCGTCTGCGTCCATTTCGATCGCCATGGTATAGGATGAAACGGCTGTGGGAACGCAGCAGAGCGCAAAGATGCTCACCAGCGGTACACCCCGGAAGCCCAGCAGCCATGCCGCGCCCACAATGAGCAGGGGTGCAAGGATCAGCTTGATGCCGGTAACGAGGACGAGCGGCTTCCAATCCTTGCGCAGGCTGCCAAATTGCAGGTCCACGCCCAGCAGGATCAGCGCCAGCGGCGTTACCATAGAGGTAAGCGTATGCAGCGGCTTACTGAACATTTCCGGAAGCCGGACTCCCAGCAGCAACGCCGCCGCGCCCGCCAGCGCGCCCAGGATCAGCGGGTTCGTGACGATTCCGCGAAGCAGCTTTTTGACGTTCACACGCCCGCCCCGCTTGGCTTCCAACGCGACCACACACAGCACATTGTACCATGGTACCAGCACGGACACACATACAGACGCAACGCCAGTATTCTCCCCGCCGCAGATGGTGGTCACGATAGGCAGAGCGAACAGGATGGAATTGGCGCGGAAAGCGCCCTGGATCATGGAAGCCTGGCGGGGCTTTGATTTTTCAATGCAGGGAACCAGCAGCATCAAAAGGACAAACAGGACTGTGTTTGCCGCCACCAAATACCACATGGCGTTGATGCCATCGCCGCGCAGCGCCTCGCCCGCGTTCATCACATTTTCAAACATCACCAGCGGGAACAGCGCCCGGAACGTAAAGCGGTTCATAGAAGCGGAAGCCTGGGGCGAAATCAGGCGGGCGGCTTTGGCGATCATGCCCATGCCGATATACACACAAAGGGGAAAAACGACGCGCAGTGATAATGTGAAATCCATGCAGGTATGCCTCAATATTTGAAAAAAATGGTGTCAGCCGGGGAGCCCGGCTGACACGCGGGAAGTATGACGCCGTCAGATGACGATGATGGACAGGAGAACGGAGGAGATCAGCAGGATGATGGCACCGCCGATGCGGCTGGAAATCTGCGCGAAGGGCATCAGTTCCATACGGTCCGCAGCGGAGAGACAGGCCACGTCGCCTGTGCCGCCCATGTTGGCCATGCACAGGCCTGCCGTAATGGCCGATTCCACCGGATAGAAGCCCACCAGCTTGCCGATCAGGCCCGCGCCAATGATGGCGCCGATAACGGTGACCAGGCACAGCACCACATAGGTGAAGGAGAACTGGGAAATCACGTCCTGCAGCGGTACATAGCAAGCGCCGATACCAATCAGCAGCATGGGGGTCAGGTTCTTGGAAACGAACTGGAACCACTGGTAGCAGCCGATTTCACAATCCTCATCCAGCCAGCCAAATACCTTGCACAGCGCCACGCTGATGATCATCCAGGCGTAGGCGTGGATCTTGGGCAGGAACTGGCCGTTGGGAAGGATCATGTTGAAGAACTTATTGACGATGATGCCCAGGCAGAAGAACGCGCCGCTAACGAACAGGCCGATGCCCATCCGGCGCAGGTCGATCTTCTCGCGCTTCTGCATTTCTTCTTCGCTCAGGTCATATTCGTGGGGATCGTTGGATTTGTTCACAAGCAGCGCGCCCTGACCATTCCAGCCCTTGCCCTTCACGATCTTTGGCAGCAGGCCGGCCATCACGATGGCAAACAGGTTGCCGATGGCCACGGCAGGCACCATCTTGGCGAGCGCTTCGGCAGCGGACAGGGAGGAACCCGTTTCAAAGATTTTGGAGAGGGGCACCGCGCCGGCGCCCATGCCGCCGCCCATGATGGGAAGGCCGATGAGGATCAGGGCCTGCTTGGCGCCATAGCCGATCAGGCCGCCCACCAGGGCAACCAGGGCGAATGCGCAGGCCACACCGCCCAGGATGGCGGGCAGGTAACGGGCCGAGGCTTTTACCAACAGCTTCTTATTCATGCCCAGAATGGAACCGCAGATCAGCGCCGCGATATACCAATCCAGGAAGCCGCCGTTGGAAGCAAAGAAGGTGTACATGCTGCCGCTGATCGAAGTTGCAGCGCCTTCCTTGGGCGTAGCCATCACCAGGGAAGTGGGGAAGAGTTTAAAGTACACCATGGCGCTGGCGGCAAAGATGCAAACGATAGCGCCGCCGCCCAGGTAGCTTTTTACGATGGGGGTGCGGTTGCCGATTTCATTGAACACCGCGCCCAGCAGGATCATCAGCGAGAAGCATCCCAGCATTGCGCCGGGCAGGTTGGTTTTTACGCCGATATCATCGCCTTTTATGGCGATGGGCACGTACAGCGTGATCAGGACGATCGCCGCAAAGGCCGCAAAATAGCGCCAGTCCATGCCGAAGAGCTGAAAACGTTTCTTTTCCATGAGGTTCATCCTTCCTTTTTATATCAACCAGCCTTGCCTTGGCTGATCGGGATCAGAATTTGCGGTTGCCGGAGTTGCCGGCAATGCCCAGCTGTTCCGCCACAAGGGCGACCTGCTCGGCCACGGTGGTAGCCACGCGCTTATCAAAAGCGTCGGGGATGATGTATTCCTCGTTCAGCTCCTCCTCCGTGCACAGGGAGGCGATGGCGCGGGCAGCTGCCAGCTTCATTTCCTCCACGATCTGGCGGGCTTCCACCATCAGCGCGCCGCGGAAAAGACCAGGGAACACCAGCACATTGTTGATCTGGTTGGGATAATCGCTGCGGCCCGTGGCAATGATGCGCGCGCCGCCGACCTTGGCGTCCTCGGGCATGATCTCGGGGGTGGGGTTGGCCATGGCGAACACGATGGCGTCCTTGGCCATGGTGGCGATCATCTCAGCGGTAACGATCTTGGGGGCGGAAACGCCGATGAATACGTCCTTATCCTTGATGATCTCGGTCAGCGGCCCGCGCTGGTGATCCCGGTTGGTGATTTCGGCCATTTTGGCCTGGGCGGGGTTCATCCAGTCCTCCCCTTCGCATACAGCGCCGGCGCGATCCACCAATACAATATCCTTGGGGCCCAGCTGCATCAGCAGCTTGCAGATGGAAATGCCTGCGGAGCCCGCGCCGTTAATGACGATGCGCACGTCCTTCCATTCCTTTTTGACCACCTTCAAGGCATTGATCAGGCCCGCCGCCACCACGATGGCCGTGCCATGCTGGTCGTCGTGGAACACGGGAATATTGAGTTCTTCCTTCAGCCGCGTTTCAATTTCAAAGCAGCGGGGAGCGGAAATGTCCTCCAGGTTGATGCCGCCAAAGGTGGGGGCCAGGTACTTGACCGTTTTGATGATTTCCTCGGTATCCTTGGTGTCCAGGCAGATGGGGAAGGCGTCCACACCGCCAAATTCCTTGAACAGCACGGCCTTGCCTTCCATGACGGGCATGGCGGCCTCGGGGCCGATGTCGCCCAATCCCAGCACAGCGGTGCCGTCGCTCACCACCGCCACGGTATGGCTTTTGATGGTATATTTGTACACATCATGTTTGTCCGCGTGGATTTTGCGGCAGGGCTCGGCAACGCCAGGGGTGTAGGCGGTGGAAAGCTCGTCTCGATTGGTAACGGGAGCTTTGGAGATAACCTCCAGCTTGCCGCGGTTTTGCTGGCAAAGCTCCAGACTGGCCTGATTGAAATCCATGATTATCATTCCTCCTTGAAAAATTGTATTGAACAGTGTTTTAATTGATGCTTGTGCAGAAAGCTGGGATACCAGCAAAGAAACAAACGTTGTATGAATTGGTTATTATCATAACATTTTATGCCCCTTTTTCAATCCATAGGAAAGTAAATTAACTTTTGTAACTAAAAAAAGTGAAAAAAACACAGAAAAAGACAGCATCTTCGTTTATAATATCAATAGAAACCCGATGAAACAAAAAATGAGGTGGTTGTTTTGGCTGAAAAACAAAAGCTGATCATCACCCCGCTGCAAAGGCGGCTGCTTTTGCTTGCCATCCTGCCGGTACTGATGACGGCGATTGCGCTCACGCTCGGCGCCGTCTCCGTATCCTTAAACACCTCGCAGTCCATGCTG
>JAFUGB010000421.1 GCA_017469605.1 Clostridia bacterium | reverse complement strand
GGGCACCTGGGTGGAGGGCCGGAAAACGGCCTTCGCGGGCAATATGATGCCCCTGCTGGAGCCCGAAACCGAGTTTGGTGATAAGTGGATCAACCTGTGCCAGGCCCATCTGGCCGAGGGCATCCGCGATCCCATCAGCTGCATTGAATACCTGGGCAATTTTTATATCAAGGAGGGCCATAAGCGGGTCAGCGTGCTCAAAAGCTATGAATGCCCCACCGTTCCCGGCACCGTGAGCCGGCTGATCCCGGCCCCCTCCGACGATCCCCATATCCGCGTTTATTATGAATTCATGCGCTTTTACAGGCTGTGCCCCCTGTACCAGGTCACCTTTACCCAGCCCGGAAGCTACGCCCGCCTGCAGGCCGCCCTGGGCTTCGCCCCCGACCAGGTGTGGAGCGAGGAGGCCGTCCGCAATTTTTCCAGCGTTTTTCGGGTATTCAGCGAGGCGTTTGAGCGCTTGAACGCCGAAAAGCTGCCCCTGACGGCGGCCGACGCCCTGCTTTCCTTCCTGGAGGTGCATCCCTATGCCGAGCTCCAGAATATGACCGAAGAGCAGCTGCGCGCCGCGCTGGCGGCGCTTTGGCCCGATATCCGCCTGTTGGCCCAGGGCAAGCCCATTTCGGTGAGCGCCGCCCCCGAGGAAAAGGAAAAGGGCCTGCTGGGCCGCATCCTGGGCACGCCCCGGCTGCACGCCGCCTTCATCTATAATTTTGATCCGCAGCGGAGCGCCTGGGCCTCGGCCCACCAGCAGGGACAAAAGTACCTGGAGCAAAAGCTGGGCGACAGCGTCACCGTTACCGGCCACCTGTGCGACGAGGACGCCGATGAAACCATGGAGCAGGCCATTGCCCAGGGCGCCAACGTGATTTTCGCCACCGCGCCTGCCCTGATCGGCGCCTGCCGCCGCGTGGCCGCCAGGCATAAAAACGTGGCGGTGTTCAACTGCTCCCTGTCCATGCCCTATGCCGGAGTGCGCGGATATTACTGCCGTATTTACGAGGGCAAGTTCATTTCCGGCGCCATTGCCGGGGCCATGGCCCATAACAACAGCATCGGTTACGTGGCCAATTATCCCATCATGGGCGTTGCCGCCGCCGTGAACGCCTTTGCCCTGGGGGCGCGGCTCACCAATCCCCGGGCCCGGGTGCATCTGCGATGGAGCTGCCTGCCCGGCAATCCGCTGAAGGAATTGCTGGACCGGGGCGTCAGCGTGATCAGCAACCGGGATGAGGACGGGGCCAAGCCCTACCTGTCCTGGCATTTGGACACCTACCAGGTGGAGGAAAACGGGCTGCTGACGCCCCTGGCCTCCCCCCGCTGGAACTGGGGCAAATTCTACGAAAAAACCATGCGCTCGCTGCAGGCGGGGGGCATTGACGCCCTGCGGGACAGCGAGCATGCCATCAACGATTGGTGGGGCCTCAGCACCGGCGTGGTGGATGTGGACGTGCCCGAAGCCCTGCCCGCCGGCATGAAACAGCTGGCCGGCATCCTGAAGGGCGGTATCATCGGCGGATATATCGATCCCTTCCTGTGCTCCATCACCGCCCAGGACGGCACGGCGGTCAGCGAGGGCAGCCGCCTGTTCACCCCCGAGGAAATCATGGGCATGGACTGGCTGTGCGACAATGTGGAAGGAAGCATTCCGGACTTTGACAGCCTGCTTCCCCAATCCCGGGACCTGGTGCGGCTGCTGGGCATTTACCGCGAAACCATACCGCCCAAAACAGAGGAAAACGTGCTATGAGGATTTTGCTGGTGGCAGACGAGGAAGCCCCCTACCTGTGGGATTATTACCAGCCGGGACGCCTGGACGGCATTGACTGCATCCTGTCCTGCGGGGACCTGAAGCAGGAGTACCTGGAATTTCTGGTAACCATGAGCAACAAGCCCTTGTATTATATCCACGGCAATCACGACAAGGGCTATGTGCATTTTCCCCCCGAGGGCTGCGAATGCGTGGAGGACCGGCTCCAGGAGATCGGCGGGCTGCGGGTGCTGGGGCTGGGCGGCTGCATCCGCTATAACCCCGGCCCCTTCCAGTACACCGATCAGGAGATGGCGGCCCGCGTCCGCCGCGTCCGCCGCAAAATAAAAAAGGCCGGCGGCGTGGATATTGTCATCACCCACGCCCCGCCCAGGGGCTTGGGCGACGCGCCCGATAACGCCCACCGGGGCTTTGCGGCCTTCCTGCCGTTGATGGACGAATTCCATCCCAGGTATCTTATCCATGGCCACGTGCACCAGAGCTATGGGCACGGCCATCCCCGCACGCTGCAATACGGCAATACCACGGTGATGAACGCCGTGGGCTGGCATATCCTGGAAATCGATCCCTCGGAGCGGCCGCCCAGGAAAAGCTGGCTTTGGCGGCTGGCGCGCATCGGGCGCTGACGAACCGGCCTTTGTGATCGCGCTACCGCGCTTCCCGCCAGAAAAAATCCAGGCAGCCATACAGGGCGTCAGCGACGTCCTCGCTGTCGGCCAAACCCGCGGCCACCGCCATGGCCACGGTTTTTTTGCGCTTTTCGGCGCTGTAGCGCAGGCTGCTTTGCAGGGCGCGTTCAAAGGCGGCGTAATCGCTGCCGCTGTTTTCCAGGTAGTCCCGGCGCACCGCCAGGCACAGCCCGGCGGGCGGATCGGCATCAAAGGCCCTGCGCCAGGCGCCGGCCACCGAAAGGGCGGCATGCCAGCCGTCCCGGGAAAGGAGCGCCGCCGCCGTATCGGCGTCGCAGGCGTAGGGATCGCCGGAATCGCCATAGGCGATGGCGCAGTGGATTTCGCCTTCCCTGAGCACGCCGCGCAGCATGGCTTCGGCGGGCGAACCGCGCAGCGCCTGGGACAGGGTGAGCACGGAGCCGTTCAAGCTGTCCGGCGAAAGCTTTTAGGCCTGCCGTGTCAGGATGATCATGTCCGCGTCGCCAATGTCCGCCCGGATCTCGCAGTTTTCCAGCGTCTGTGCCAGGGCGCGGGGCAGCAGCGCGGCGTCCAGCGCGCCCTCCTTCAGCGCCGGGGCCAGCGCCTGGGGCGTGGAGCCCACCGTGCAGCGGTACTGGGCGCTGGGCGTTTGCAGCAGCATGGTCGCGCCCATGGCGGCAGGCGAGCGCGGGACGCCCACCCGCGCGGCGTCCCCCCGCCGGATGCCCTGCCATAAGAGCAGGGCCAGGAAAAGGAGCATGGCCCCAAAGGCAATGAAGATCAGCCGCCATTGGCCGCGTGTCCGCTGTTTCATGGTTTCCTCCCAGGGTGGATTGCTTTTATTCGGCCAGGGCGCCTTCCAGCCGCAGCAGCCGCTTTTTGTTTTGAAGGCCGCCCGCGTAGCCCACCAGCCCGCCGTCCGCGCCCAGGATCCGATGGCAGGGGATCAAGATGCTGATGGGGTTGCGGCCCACGGCGCCGCCCACTGCCCGGGGCGAGGAATCCAGCGCCCGAGCCAGCTGGCCGTAGGTAACGGTATGTCCATAGGGGATCTGCCGCAGCGCCTCACATACCCGGCGCTGGAAGGCCGTGCCCTGGGGCGCCAGGGGCAGGCCGGTGGGATCGGGGGCCTCCCCGGCAAAGTACCCGCGCAGCCATTCCCGGGCCTGGGC
>JAFUGB010000420.1 GCA_017469605.1 Clostridia bacterium | reverse complement strand
CATCACCCAGCATATCGGTGCCTATACCGTCAATATGGACGGCCGTCTGATCACCTTCCTGGATACCCCTGGCCATGAAGCCTTTACCGCCATGCGTGCCCGCGGCACCCAGGCCACCGATATCGCCGTGCTGGTGGTGGCTGCCGACGACGGCGTCATGCCCCAGACCGTAGAATCCATCAACCATGCCAAGGCGGCAGGCGTACCCATCGTGGTGGCCATCAATAAGATGGATAAAGAGGGCGCCAATCCCGACCGCGTCAAGCAGGATCTGACCAGCTATAACCTGGTGCCTGAGGAATGGGGTGGCGATACCATCATGGCCCCGGTCAGCGCCGTGACCGGCGAGGGCGTGGACGATCTGCTGGAAATGATCCTGCTGCAGGCAGATACCATGGAGCTTCGCGCCAATCCCGACCGCCTGGCCCGCGGCGTTATCATCGAGGCCAAGCTGGATAAGAACCGCGGTCCGCTGGCCACCGTGCTGCTGAAGAACGGTACGCTGCATGTGGGCGATAACATCGTGGCCGGCATGGCCTTTGGCCGTGTGCGCGCGCTGCTCAATGACCGCGGCGAGCGCGTAAAGGAAGCCGGTCCCTCCATGCCTGTGGAAATTGCGGGCTTTACCGATGTGCCCGAAGCCGGCGACGATATGATGGCCGTTGAGGACGACCGCCTGAGCCGTCAGGTGGCCAATGAGCGCCGCGAAAAGATGCGCGCCGCCCGCACCGCCACCACCAATGTATCGCTGGATAACCTGTTTGCCAGCATTAACGAGGGCAAGCTCAAAAACCTGAACCTGATCGTCAAGGCTGATGTCCAGGGATCGGTGGAGGCCGTTAAGCAGGCCCTTGAAAAGCTCAGCAACGATGAGGTCAAGATCAAGATCCTGCACAGCGCGGTGGGCGCCATCACCAAGGATGACGTTAATCTGGCCAGCGCCTTTGGTGCCATCATTATCGGCTTCAACATCCGTCCCGACGCCAGCGCCCGTGACGCTGCCGCGAAGGAGGAAGTGGAGATCCGCCTGTACCGCATCATCTATCAGGCAATTGAGGATATCGAGGCCGCCATGAAGGGCATGCTGGCGCCCCAGTATCGGGAAGAGGTCATTGGACATGCCGAGGTGCGCAATACCTTCCGCGTCAGCGGCGTGGGTACCATTGCGGGCTGCTATGTCAAGGATGGCAAACTGCAGCGCAGCGCGGGCGTGCGCCTTGTGCGTGATAACGTGGTCATTTATGAAGGCAAGCTTTCCTCGCTGCGCCGGTTTAAGGACGATGTGAAGGAAGTAGCCACCGGCTATGAGTGCGGCGTTGGCCTGGAAAACTATAACGATATCAAGGAAAACGACGAGATCGAATGCTTTGTGGAGCAGGAGATCGAGCGCTGAGGAAAACGACATTGAGCAAGTTTCGCATTGATATGATTTCCGAGGAGATCCGCCGGGAAGCCGATAAGATCATTCGGGAGGATATGCATGACCCACGCCTGGGCGGTACCTACTGTATCACCCGGACCGAGGTCACCCGCGACCTCAGGTATGCCAAAATGTATGTGAGCATCCTGGAGGAGGATAAGGCCGAGGGCGTTATGGCGGCGCTGAAATCGGGCGCGAGCTTTATTCGCCGGGAGCTGACCCGCCGCATGAGCCTGCGCTATACGCCGGAGCTGCAGTTTGTGCATGACCGCAATATCGAATACGGGGTCCATGTGGCTTCTCTGCTGCGGGATATCGCTCCCGCCGCAGCTGTGGAAGAAAGTGATAAAAACGATGATCTATGATCAAATCATGTTGTCCGCACTGAAAAATGCGGACAACTTTATGCTGTGCGCGCATATCAATCCCGACGGTGACGCGGTAGGCAGCATGCTGGCAGCGGGACGCCTGCTGCGCAGGCTGGGCAAAACGGTGACCATGGTCAGCCCCAATGAAATTCCCGAGCACCTGAAATGGCTGCCAGATGCCGGGCTGATCAAGCCTGTGGAAGCTCTGGACGGTCTCCGCATTGGCGCAGCCCTTTGCGTGGACGCCTCCGAACCCAAGCGTATGGGCAGCGCGTATGCTTATTTTGAAAGCGCGCCGGTGCGCTTTGTCATTGACCATCACCCCGGCGATCCCGATTTTGCGCAGTTTTCCCTGGTGCAGCCCGACGCGCCCGCCGCGGGCGAACTGATCTTTGCGCTGTGGGAAGAGCTGGGGGAGCGGCTGGACCGGGATACCGCGGCGCAGCTGTACGCGGCCATCAGCACGGATACCGGCAATTTCTGCTTTGATTCCGTGCGGCCCAATACCTTTGCCTGCATGGAAAAACTGCTGCGGGTGGGCCTGGATCTGTCCGATGTCTCCCGACGGCTGTTCCTGGTTAAATCCAGGCCCAGCGTTATGGCGCTCAACCGTGTGCTGGGCTCCCTGAAATTCTTTGCGGACGGCCGGGCCACCTGTACCCATCTCACCGCCCGCGATAAGGAAGAATGCCAATGCAGCGACGGCGACCTGCATGGCATGGTGAATTACGGCTTAAATATCGAAGGCGTGCGGATGACCTTCATGGCCGATGAAACGCCAGACGGCTGGAAAATCAGCCTTCGCGCCCTTCCGGGCGGCGATGTGGCGGCTATTGCCCGCGGTTTTGGCGGCGGCGGCCATGTGCTGGCAGCCGGATGCGTGCTGAAGGGCAGCTACCGGGAGGTTGAAACCCGGCTGATCCAGGCCATGGAAGCGGCGTTGATGGCATGATGGATGGATTTATCAATGTGCTCAAGCCCCCGGGCATGTCTTCAGGCACCGTGGTGGCCATCGTCAAGCGGGTCACCGGTGAAAAGGCCGGCCATGCCGGCACGCTGGATCCCGAAGCCTGCGGCATCCTGCCGGTGATGGTGGGCCGCGCCACCAGGCTTTTTGACTTTATGGTGGAAAAACAGAAAACCTACCTGGCGGAAATCGCCTTTGGCAGTGCCACCGATACCCAGGATGCCCAGGGCACGGTGCTCCAGCGGGGGGAGAGCTATCCCGACGCGGCGGCAGTGCAGGACATTCTGCCCCGGTTTACGGGGGATATTTTGCAAACGCCGCCCATGTACAGCGCGCTGAAGGTTGGCGGTGAATCACTTTATAAAATGGCCATTAAGGGGAAAAAGGCCGATATCCCCGCCCGTCCCATCCATGTGGACAGTATTGACCTGCTGGCCCAAACGCCCCGTCATGGCATGCTGCTGCGGGTGGTTTGCGGCCGGGGGACCTATATCCGCACATTGTGCCATGATATAGGCCAGGCGCTGGGATGCCCCAGCCATATGCGCTTTCTGCTTCGGGAGCAGACCGGCGCGTTTTCGCTGGATACGGCGGTCACGGTGGAGGAGCTCAAGGCGGGATGCGCTCAAAGCGTTCTTTTGCCCATGGACGCGCCCCTGGCCCATTTGCCCAGGTTTGATGTGCCGCCCCGCCTGCAAAAGCTTTGCCTGAACGGCGTTCGCCTGCGGGCTAATGAATGGCCGGGAAATGCGCTTGCGGGAACAAATATCCGCTTGTATATGGAGGACCGGCTCATCGGCATTTCCCGGGTGGGGGAGGATGGGTCGCTGACGCCCAGGGCAGTATTGCGTTGAACAAAGGAGCTGTATAACCATGAAAACAATGGAAGAGATCAATGAAATGAGCGCGGAGCAGCTGCGCCGGCGCCTGCAAGCCATTAAATGCTTTATGCTGGATATGGACGGCACCTTTTATCTGGGCAATCAGATCCTGCCCGGATCGCTGGATTTTTTGGATGCCGT
>JAFUGB010000419.1 GCA_017469605.1 Clostridia bacterium | reverse complement strand
TGGTGGCCGTGGGCGCCGTGGCCGCCATCTGGTGGCGTAAGGCCAAGAAAAAGGTGGCCGACAAGCTGGGCATTGACGAAAATGCCAGGAAGGCCACCGAAGCCGACGTGGTTGAGGATGAGGATGATGACGATTAACGCGCAGCGCATCGCCTTGGGCGATGGGCGGAATAATTTGAATATGCTGCTGGAGGAAGCGGGCGTGCGTCGCCCCTTCCTCCTTTGTGGAAAATCCTTCCGGCATCTGCCCTGCGCGGCGTGGGAGATCGCCTCGGCCCCCCGCTTTGACGATATCGAACCCAATCCCGAAATCGCGGGCGTACGCCGGGCCATTGCGGCCTTTGCCGCCTCGGGCTGCGACGGCATTGTGGCCGTGGGCGGCGGCAGCGTCCTGGATACCGCCAAAGGCGTCAAGGCATTCTGGAAAACGGCGCCCGGCAGCGAGCTGCGCGGCGAAATCACCGATACCGGCCTGCCGCTGGTTGCCGTACCCACCACGGCGGGCAGCGGCAGCGAGAGCACGGCGGGGGCAGTGATCTATGAAAACGGGGTCAAGTATTCGGCTTCCCATCCCAGCCTGCTGCCGGGGTATGTGCTGCTGGACGGCGCGCTGCTGAAAACATTGCCGGCATATCAAAAAAAATGCACGCTGCTGGACGCCCTGTGCCAGGCCATTGAAAGCCATTGGAGCCGCAAGGCTTCGGCGCAAAGCCGCGCGCTGGCCGAAGCCGCCATTGCCGGGATCCTGCCGGAGATCGACGCTTACCTGGCCGGGGAGGACGCCGCCGCCCAGCGCATGCTGGAGGCCGCCAATCTGGCCGGCCAGGCCATCTGCCTGACCGCCACCACCGCGCCCCACGCCATGAGCTATAAGCTCACCAAGCTGTACGGCATTCCCCACGGCCATGCCGTGGCCGTCTGCCTGCCCCGAGTGTGGCGGTATATGGCCGCCTGCGGCGACGGGGCGCTGCAAAGCGAGCTTCACACCCTTTCCCGCCTGCTGGGCGGCACAGACGGCGCCGGGATCATGGAAGGCCTGCTGGAAAAGCTGGGGATCGCGCCGCCTGCCGTGCGCGCGGAGGACTTGGATGCGCTGGCGGCTTCGGTGAACGTGCAGCGGCTGGCCAACAACCCGCTGCCGCTGGATACAGCCGCGCTGCGCGCCCTGTACGCCAGCCTTGCCAGCGGGACGTAAACATGCTATAATAATTTGTTTATTTCTTCCCTTTTATTTTCTATCAAGGAGACCGTCCATGGAACTGATCAAAAAACTGTTGACCCCCAGCCCCGAAAAACAGCTGAAGCCGCTTTATAAGCTGGTGGATGCCATCGACGCGCTGGAGCCTGCATATGAAAAGCTGACCGATGACCAGCTGCGTGAAAAAACAAAGGAATTGCAGCAGAAGGCCCAAAGCGGCGCCAAGCTGGACGATTTGCTGGTGGAAGCCTTCGCCGTGGTGCGCGAGGGCAGCAAGCGCGTGCTGGGCATGCGCCCCTTCCGGGTGCAGATGATCGGCGGCATCGTGCTGCATCAGGGACGCATCGCTGAAATGAAGACCGGCGAAGGCAAAACGCTGACCGCCGCCATGCCCGCCTATCTGAATGCCCTGGAGGGCAAGGGCGTGCACATCGTTACCGTCAACGATTACCTGGCCAAATTCCAGGGCGAGGAAATGGGCAAGCTGTACCGCTTCCTGGGGCTGTCGGTGGGCATCATCCTCACCGGCATGACGCCCGAGCAGCGCCAGGCGGCCTATAACTGCGATATTACCTATGGCACCAATAACGAATTGGGCTTTGACTACCTGCGCGACAACATGGTGGTGTATAAGGAAAACATGGTCCAGCGCGGCCATCCCTTCGCCATCGTGGAAGAGGTAGACTCCATCCTCATCGACGAGGCCAGAACGCCCCTGATCATCTCCGGCCAGGG
>JAFUGB010000418.1 GCA_017469605.1 Clostridia bacterium | reverse complement strand
CAGATCAGCATGGCGGCGTTTTGCAGGAAATAGCTGACGCCAATGGCGGTGATCAGCACGGCCAGGGAGGCCGATTGGCGCAGGGGCTTATAGGCAAGCCGTTCAATGATCACGCCCAGCAGCGTACATACCGCCACCGCGCAGATGACCGCCAGCAAAGCCGGAAGCTTTAAATAAACCATCACGCAGAAAACAATATACGCGCCGACCATGATGATATCGCCATGGGCAAAGTTCAGCATCTTGGCGATGCCGTATACCATGGAATAGCCCAAAGCGATGATGGCGTATACACTTCCCAGACTGATCCCGTTGATCAGATAGCGCAGGAACGCAACCATGTTTTTAACTCCTTGTACAGTGTTTTGCCAAAAATCAGTTCTGCCAAAAGCAACCAGCATCCGACGGCTGAAAGCCGCCGGATGTCGGTATGCCTTAATCCTTCCTTTCCGCGCGGGAAAAGGAACGCTTCAGGGATTGATCACTTGGCGTAGGGCGCATAGCCGCCGTCCTGGATCACATAGGCGGTGGGCAGCTTATTGACAGCGCCGGTCTCGTCCCAGCGCATGGTGCCGGTCAGGCAGCTGTACTCCATGCTGGAGAACTGCTCGATCAGCAGCTCGCAGGCGTCCTCAAAGGAGGTATCGCCATTGATGCCGGCGTTGACGCTGGCCTGATACAGGGCGTAAATGGCGTCATAGGAGTCGGCGGCAAACTGGTTGGGCAGCACGCCGTTCTCGGAGATGGCGGTGTACTTTTCCACAAAGCTTACCACGGCGTCGTCGGTATCATACGCGGAGAAGGGGGTCAGCAGGACCACGCCCTCGGCCAGGGAGGTATCAAAGTTCTCCAGGGTCAGGATGCCGTCCATGCCGTCCACGCCGAAGAACACGGGCGCATAGTCGATATCCTTGGCGGCGCGCAGGATCAGGGAGGCGGGGCCATAATAGATGGGCAGGAACACCAGGTCAGCGCCGGCGTCCTTGGCCTTCAGGATCTGCGTGGAATAGTCGGCGTCGCCTTCAATGAAGGTGGTTTCGGAAACGATCTCCAGGCCAACCTTTTCGGCCTCAGCCTTGAAGGACTGGGCGATGGTGGTGGAATAGTCATCGGAGATGTTGTAGATCACGGCGACCTTGGTGCCCATGCCGTTTTCCTTGATCATATCAGCGGGGATAACGCCCATCTGCGGATCCTGGAAGCAGACCTGGTACATATTGTCCTTATCGGCCACAACGCCGTCGTTGGAGGCGGAGGGCGTCAGCATGAACATACGGTCCTCAAAGGCCTGGGCGCTGACGGCCAGGCAGGGGCCGGTGGTGGTGGTGCCGTCAATCATCTGCGCGCCCCGGTCGATGGCGGTATAATAGGCGGTCACAGAGGTTTCGGGGTCATGCATGTCGTCCAGCTCAATCAGCTCAATCTGCATGCCGCCCAGGGCGTTGATCTCATCGCGGGCAACCTCAGCGCCCCACTTGCAGGCCTTGCCATAAATATCGGCACCGCCGGTGAAGGGGCCGATCACGGCAATCTTTAGGGGCGCGTCCTCGGCCAGAGCGGACAGGCCGGTCAGCAGCATACAAACAACCAGCATCATGGCAAAGAGCTTTTTCATGTTTTTATCCTCCCAAAATCAGTATTGCTTCGACAAATGCCGAATATGGATATTATACGCAGTTTTATGAATGTATACAAGCGATTCTGCTGTGTTTTTCCTGTACTTTCAACGAAAAAACGCCGCTTTGTATTATCTGTGGAAAAACCATCCGCAGAAAGGAGCGCGGCCCGCCCTGCCCCGCCTTTTTTTCGGGCGCTTACATCCAGCCCTCGTGGGTCTGCTTGTATTCGCGCAGCAGTGCGTCGGCCGCGTCTACCAGCAGCATGGCCTCCTCCCGGCTGTATACCGTGGCGCCGCTGGCCAGGGCATGGCCGCCGCCATGGAAGCGCTGGGAGATCCCGTTGGTGGCCACAAAGCGGCTGCGCACGCGCACGCGAATGGCGGGATCGCCCTCCGCCGGCTCTATAAAGGCCAGCCAGCAAAGGCAGTCCCGGATGCTCTCCAGATAGGAAATGGCGCTGCTGGCCGATTCAAAGGTCAGGCCGAATCTGCGCTGCATCTCTCTGTCAATATACAGATATACCACGCCGTTTTCGGTGCGCTGCATATGCTCGTACACATAGGCCTTGAAGCTGAGCATATCAAAATCCTGCAAATACAGATGGGCGTACAGCTTTTCGGTTTCCACGCCCTGATCCAGCATCAGCCCGGCCAGGCGCAGGGTTTCCCCGGTAACGCCCTCAAAGCGGAACCGGCCGCTGTCGGTCACCATCCCCATATAAATAAAAGTGGCGGCCTTCCGGGTGATGCGCAGCGTGTCCGAAAAGGAGGCGTAAAAACCGGCGATCATTTCGCAGGCGGAGGAGCGATCCTCCTCCACCCAGTTGAGCGTGCCGTAGTTTTCCACCGGGATGTGATGGTCAATTTTAACCAGTTCCCGGCACAAGGCATACTTTTCATTGGAGATCCGGTCGCTGTTGGCGGTATCCACCACGATGCCCAGGGCCCGGGCATACATGCCGTCCGGCACCTCGGGGTCGGCGTCATCCGCAAAGGCCAAATACTCGCTCCGCTGGCTGTCAATCACCCAAACCCGCTTTTCCGGCCAGGTGGCGCGCAATATATCCCGCAGGCCCATGCTGGCGCCCACGCAGTCGCCGTCCATGCGTTTATGCCGGAAGACCAGGATGGTATCATACGACCTGATCTTATCCAGAATTGCTTTTTTTACCTGCTCATTCATGGGCTGTACCCGCCATTTCATCCAAATCGCTCAGCATGGCCATGGCCGTTTGCCGATCAGCCACGGTGGCGCCGCTGGCCTTTTGATGCCCGCCACCGCCGTACTTTACGGCCACGGGATTGATATTCTGATACACCGACCGCAGCTCGCAAGCCACGCCTTCGGGACACTCGGTGAAATTTACCCAGATGTCCACGCCTTTGATATCGTTCATCACGCCCACCATTCCCCGGGAAACGGTAAACAGATCGGCTCCCAGCGTTTCCATTTCCTCCCGGGTGGTGTATATATAAGCCACGCCGTTGGCGGTAAGCCTGATTTTTTCCATGAATTTGGCCTTCAGCCGGACCTGTTCCAGATCGTTGGCATACAGATTGCGGTACAGCCCGTTGGTCTCGATGGGCTGCTCCATCAGGAAGGCCGCCAGGCGGAAGGTGCGCGCGGTGGTGGAATCAAAACGGAAGCGGCCGCTGTCGGTCACCATGCCGGTGAACAGCGATTGCGCTGCCAGGCGCGGCACCCTCAGCCCGCATTCCACGGCAAACTGCGTTACCAATCCGCAGCAGCTTTCAAAGCCGGTATCGGTAACTTCAGTATCACAGATCTGTTCCACAAAAATATGATGATCGATGCGGGCGGTATCCGCGGCCAGCGGCCAGCGGCCGTCGCTGATCAGCGCCTTGGCCGAGGTATCCAGCACGATGGCCAGCGCCCCCGTGTAGGCTTCGTCCGGAACCTCATCCATGACGGAATCTTCCATGAATGCGTAGCGTCCGGCGGCGTCTCCCACCATATAAACGCGCTTTTCCGGCCAGTTCTCCAGGATGATATGCTTCAGGCCGATCTGGCTTCCCAGGGCGTCGCCATCCGGGCTTTTGTGGCGGTGCAGGATAATGGTGCCATGGGACTGGATCAACCGATACACGTTTTCAAACATAGCTTGCTCCATATCTTCAGTAATTACCGATATTGTATAACAAAACCGCCGATTTGACAACGCTATTCCAGCAGGTCCCCGGCTCTTTTTCCCGCCAGCGCGCGGCAGGCCGCCATCAGCAGCAGACACGCGCAGCCCGCGGCGGCGTAGACGGCCTGGCCGGACAAAATGAACAATCCCGACAGCAGGAGCCCATACAGCAGGTATTTGGGGGCACGGTGCCGCTCCAGCACCGTTTTTTTTATGGCGCGCAGGCTGCGATTTCCGGCAAAGCGCCGCCCCAGCGCCACCAGCTGCGCGTCCCGGGCGGGTTCGGCCGCGCCTGCCAGGGCGATCATGCGCTCCCGATCCACAACAATGATTTTCGGTGACAGGCGCGCCTGCTCCAGCGCCTCAGGGTCGGCGTCCGCGCCGCACAGATACCCCCTGTCCGCGCCCAGCACGGCGCAGGTCCGCTGAAAAGCGGCCACCTCCCGGGCGCTCAGCTTTTCCTGGGCCGGCAGCTGGGCGCAGGCGATCAGGGCGCGGATATTCAGATCGGGCAGCAGGCAGGATACGCCTTTTCCGGTCATTTTTTCCAGCACCATGGGCCGCAGGCCGCAAAGCAGCAGCGCCGTTTCAAAATGCGCCCGCCGGGGCGTGCACACCGTCCAGGCCTCCAGCTTCATTTCCCCGCCAATGCGCCGCCGCAGCCTGTCCTCCCGCTGCCGCAGGCGCCTTTCCCGGGTGCGGGCCCGCAGCAGCAGGCACAGCGTAAAGGTGGACAGGCCCGCCAGCAGCGACATGGGCCGCAGTCCCCAAAGCAGAAGATACAGCGCCAGGCTTCCCGCCAGCAGCAAAAGCACCGCGCCAATTTCATCCATGATGGCGCTCAAATGTGTTTTTTGTAAGTATTCCTGCATCAAATGCCTCCTTTGTATTTGTAATTTGCTTCAAAATGCGGTATAATATTACCAGCAGGAAACATTGGAGGTGTGTATGCAAAGGATCGGCGTGCTGGGCGGCATGATGGATCCCATTCATGTGGGCCATCTGCACGCGGCAAGGGCCGCGCTGGATGCCGGGCTTGACAGGGTGCTCTTGGCCCCTTGCCTGACCCCGGCGCATCGGGCCCGGCCGCAGGCGCCGGCGGAGGACAGGCTGGAAATGTGCCGCCTGGCCGCCTGCGTATCCGATCGCCTGGAAGCCAGCGATATTGAACTGCGCGCCGGCCCCTGCTACGCGGTGGATACCGTTCGGCTGCTCCTGCGGCGATACCCCGGGGCCCGGATCACCTGGATTTTGGGAGCGGATAAGCTGCCCACGCTGCGGCGCTGGTACCAGGCCGACGATTTGTTCGCGCTCTGCGATTTTTACGTATGTCCCCGTCCGGGATTTGACGCGGCCTACCCTGTGCCCGGCGCCAGGGTCGATATTCTATCCCAGGTTGAAATCAAGGCTTCCAGCGGCGATGTGCTGAAGCGGCTGCGCGCCCTGGACGACGCCGAAGCGCTCCTGCCCCGGGAAATTGCCCGCTATATCGCCCTCCGCGGACTGTACCAGCCCGATTACCTCCCTGATTTGGCGCGATACGGCATGAGGGAGAAGCGCGTCCGGCATACCCTGGGCGTGCGGCAAACGGCGGTGGATCTGGCGCTGCGCTGGGGCGCGTCCATGCAGGCCGCCGCTATAGCCGCCATGCTGCACGATATTGCCAAGCCTTTGCCGCTCGATCAAATGCGGGCATTGGCCGCGCGGTACGGGCTGCGCCTGTCCCGGGAGATCCTGGAAGACGGCAACCTGCTGCATGGGCCGGTGGCCGCCGCTATTGCCGAACATGAATTGGGCGTTTCCAACGGCGCCGTGCTGTCGGCCATCGCCTGCCATACCACAGGCAAGGCCGGCATGCGTACGCTGGACAAGGTGCTGTTCATTGCCGACGCCATTGAGCCGAACCGCGCCGATTACCCGGGACTTTCCGAGATGCGCCGGCTGGCAAAAACCGATCTTGACGCCGCCGTGCTCCTGAGCATGCGGCGAACGAAGGAATATGTATTGTCCCGCGGGCTGCGCTTTTGCAGCCAAACCGAAACAGCCATCCGTGATCTTGAAAAACAGAAGGAGGAAACAAAATGAGCGATGAACGTGCGTTGGCCCTGCGCGCCGCAGAGATCCTCTACGATAAAAAGGCGCTGGATATTGTGGCGCTGGATGTGCGCCATATGACGGTGATCACCGATTATATGGTCATCTGCACCGGCCGCAATGCCCAGCAGGTACACAGCCTGTGCGACGACGTGGAGGACGCGCTGGCGGAAGAAGGCGTGCCGCTGCGCAAAAAGGAGGGCCAGAATGACGGCCGCTGGGCCATTCTGGACTATGGCCACCTGCTGGTGCATATTTTCCACCCGGAAGAAAGGCAATATTACCGCCTGGAACGCCTGTGGGATGAGGGCACCAACCGCGTGGACCTGCCCTTCCTGAAGGATGAGGAGGAGAAACCCTTTCTGTCATGAGCTTGCAGATTTACACCTATAAAAAGAACTTTGCCGTACAGAAGGCCGAGCGCTTCTTTAAGGAGCGCCGCGTCCAGGTTCAGGCTGTGGATATGAAAAAGCACGGTCCCGGGCCCAGGGAATTGCAGCTGTTTGCCCGGGCGGCGGGCGGCGCGTACAATCTGGTGGACCGGGAAAACGTGAACGCCCTGTCCCATCCCGTGGCCCATACCGATAATGAAGCCGTGATCCTGGCTTACCTGGCTGAAAAGCCGGAATTTCTGCGCACCCCCATTGTGCGGGACGGCCAGCGCGTCGTGATTGGCGAGAATCAGGCCGGATGGCAGAAGCTGCTGGATGCGCAAAAGTAACGTGACCGTTTTGTCCCCAAGGGACAATTCACAAAAATAATGAATACCGGAGGAACCTACCATGAAAAAAGTTATCGCCTGCCTGGTCGTGCTCGTCGTCGCTGCTGCCGTGGTCCTGGGAGTTGGTATCAGCAAAAACGCTGATCTGAACAAACGGCTGACCGCCAATGAGGATCAGATCAAATCGCTGAACGCCAGCGTGGACGCCGCGTCCGCCGATCTGGAGACTGCCAAGGCCGAGGCCGCTGCTGCCGCCGAGGCCGCCGCTGCCGAGTTGGAAGCCGTGAAGGCCGACGCCGCCAAGGCTGCCGAGGAAGCCGCCGCCCAGCTGGAAGCCGTGAAGGCCGACGCCGCCAAGGCTGCCGAGGAAGCCGCTGCTCAGCTGGAAGCCGTGAAGGCCGAGGCCGCCAAGGCCGCGGAGGAAGCTGCCGTCCAGCTGGAAGCCGTGAAGGCCGAGGCTGCCAAGGCCGCCAAAGCCGCTTCCGCCGCCCAAGATGCCGCACTGGAAGCCGCCCAGGCCCAGGCAGATGAAAAAATCGAGACGTTGAACGCTGCGCTGGAAGCTGCCCAGGCCGAAACCGCTGCCGTTACCAAGCAGCTGGAGGATGCCAAGGCTGAAAGCACCAGCGTGGTAAACGCCCTGAAGGCCGAGGCCGCCAAGGCCGCGGAGGAAGCCGCCGCTAAGCTGGAAACCATGAAGGCCGACGCCGAAAAGGCCAAAGAAGAGACTGCCAAAGCCGCCGAAAAGGCCGCCAAGACCGCCGAAGAGCAGATCAATAAGCTGACGGCCGAGCTGGAAGCCAAAGCCAAGGAGCTGCTGGATACAGACGCGCTGAAGGAAAAAGCCGAAACCAAGCTGAGCGAAGCCGAGGAACTGCTCACCGGCTTTGCCGATCAGCTGAAAACCTTGAGCGAAAGCGAAGAAGCCGCTACCCTCAAGGACAGCGTCAATACCTTCTTCAGCGATCTGCTCACCAACCTGGGCGTTTCCGAAGCCGAAGAAAACAAATAATCCCGCATAATAAAACCAGCGGCACCCTGCGTAAATGGGATGCCGCTGGTTTTGTTTTTGAGCGAAAGACCGCTGCGAATATTGCAAAGGATCGATTTTCGGCTTTTGCGACGCGCGCGGTTTTATGCCGTTACTCCTTCACTGCTACCCGATCCCGGAACAGCAGCGTGATGCACCACAGGCCGGCGGCGCCCACCAACGTATAGATGATCCGGCTGAGTACGGCTGCCTGGCCCCCGAAAATGGACGCCACCAGATCAAACTGGAAAATGCCGATCAATCCCCAGTTTACAGCGCCGATAATGACCAGCAGCAGCGCGATTCTGTCAAACATAACAAAACACCTCCTTGCTTTGCAACGTTATTATGGCAAGGAGGCGTTTTAACTATTCATTTTTCAAAATTCATTCCAGACTGTCCACAAAATGCTTGATGCGGCGCACGGCCTCGGAGATCTGGATATCGTTGACCGCATAGGACAGGCGCACAAAACCCTTCGCGCCAAACGGCGTACCGGGAATCACAGCCACAAAAACGTTTTTCAGCAGCATTTCGGAAAACTTTACGTCGCTGTCAATGATCTCATCCCCGCACTTTTTGCCGATATAAGGACGAACGTCCAGCAGCATATAGAAGGCGCCCTTGGGCATCACGCCGGGACACAGCGCGTTCTGAGCCAGCAGGAACAAAAGCAGCGTGCGGCGGCGGGCGAAGGAATGGGCCATATCCACCACGCAGTCCTGGGGCGCCGTCAGGGCGGTCAGGGCGGCATACTGGGTAATGCTGTTGGGGTTGCCCGTCATGTGGCTCTGGATGGAGCCCATGGCCTTGATGGCAAACAGCGGGCCGGAGGCATAGCCCATGCGCCAGCCGGTCATGGCATAGGCTTTGCTGAAGCCCGATACCAGGATGGTGCGCTGCTTGGCGTCGTCGCTGATCTGGGCAGGGGAAAGCTGGGTATAGCCGTCATAGCACAGATCCTCGTAAATTTCATCGCTGATGATGAAAAAATCATGCTTGCGGGCCAGCTCACACGCCGCGGCCAGCAATTCACGGGGCCAGATGGTTCCCGTGGGATTGTTGGGCGAATTGATGATGATGGCTTTTGTCCGCTCGGTGACGGCGGCCTCCAGCTGGGCCTGGGTGGGCAGAAAATCGGTTTCCGGATCGGTGGTGATGATCACAGGCTTTCCGCCGGCGATCTTGATCATTTCGGTATAGCTGATCCAGTAAGGCGAGGGCAAAATGACCTCATCGCCCGGGTTCAGCACAGCCTGCAGCGCCAGCACGATGGCCTGCTTGGCACCCGAGGAAACGATGATTTCATCCGGGCTGTAGCGCAGGGATTTGTGGGCAAAAATATGGTTGGCAATGGCCTGGCGCAGCTCGGGAATGCCCTTTACATCAGTATAGCGCGTTTTCCCGGCGTCGATGGCCTCCTTGGCCGCCTTGCGAATATGCACGGGCGTATCAAAATCAGGCTCGCCCACGCCCATGGAAATAACATCCTCCCCCTGCTCCTTCAATTGGGCCACAATGGCGTTCAGGCCCAGGGTGGCGGAAGGGGTAATGGAGTTTGCAATATCGGAAAGCTGCAGGGACATAAAAGACTCCTTTCAAAAATGCAGGATCAATTGCTTACTATTGCATTATACGCCCTTTAAAGGCCAATATCAACCCCTAAAAATGAATTTTTATTGTTTTGATTATTTATTTTTTGCGCCGAATTTTAAATAGAAAAAGAATGATATTAATATTGTTCAATTAAAATTTATCGAAAATCAATAAAAATATATTGACATACGAAATGAAAGGCGGTATAATACAGACATCAAAACGAGGGAGGGAAAAACAATGAAACAAAAAACGCTGTCGAATTGGTTGAAGGCCGTTTTGCTGGGGCTCAGCCTGTGCGGACTGATCGTATACGGCATCATCGTGCCCTCTTACGGATGTTCGCTGGTCGCGGCGTATCCCGAATTTGCCAATCGGTTCTGGCCCTGGCTGATCTTCTTATGGTGCACCGGCATTCCCTGCTATGCAGCCGTGGCGATGGGATGGAAAATTGCGAAAAATATTGGCGCCGATCATTCGTTCAGCCATGAAAACGCGCGATATTTGACCTGGATCGCCGGACTTGCGGCGGGCGACGCGGCCTTCTTCTTCGTGGGCAACGCAGCGCTGCTGGCCATAAATATGAGCCATCCGGGCGTTCTGCTGCTGTCGCTGCTCATTGTGTTTTTCGGAACGGCTGTGGCCGTGGCGGCGGCCTGCCTTTCCCATCTGGTGGAAAAGGCGGCGGCCCTGCAGGAAGAAAACGATTTGACGATCTGAGGGAAATACGATGGAAAACGAAATCATCTTCAACATTGATGTAATGCTGGCCCGGCGCAAAATGAGCGTGACCGAACTGGCCAATCGCGTGGGCATATCCCTGCCGAACATGTCCATCCTGAAAAACGGAAAGGCCAAGGCCATCAGGATAACGACCCTGGCCAAGCTCTGCGAGGTGCTGGACTGCCAGCCGGGCGACCTGCTGGAGTACAGGGGGACGGCGGAGAACGAATAAGGCGCTGCCTTTTTTGCTGGCGGCGGCCGCGCTGCTGCAAGCGGAGATGGCGGATTTGGAGTCCTGCGCATATCCGTACATGTCATCAGGAATACCGTGTCCGCCAATGCGAAGCTGCCCGGGCAGCAGGCCGTCCGGCGTGAGCCGGCGGGGGCAGACTGTGCCTAAAAAACCGAGACTGCGACGCTGGCACGATATGAACGTTAAATAACTGTTTCAAAATATTAAAAAAATTTGGAAAAACAAAGCGGTATGAAATTCCCATGCCGAAAAAATCGAAATTTATCGAAAAAACGCGTTTCATATATTTGATAGATATATAAAATTTTATATAATATCATTCCTATTCGGAATTTCACTTTTTCTGCCTGGCGTAATAAGATGTATTTGGTGAGAGTTGGTTTTTACAAAAGACCGCCTGCCAGACATCTTATTTTTATGTGCGGATTTTCGGAGACTGTGGCCGAAGCCGCAACATATATAACAAGGGAGGAAAACGATGGGAGCATTCATCCTCAGCGCCGGCGCGGAAACGCTTGAAGCCGCCGAAACGGCCGCGCGGTCCGTTGCTGGCAACAACATCCCCACCTGGTTCGTGGTGGTAATGGGCATGGGCATCGTGTTTATCGGCCTGAT
>JAFUGB010000039.1 GCA_017469605.1 Clostridia bacterium | reverse complement strand
CCTCGGGTTCTGTAGTATGCTGAAACCTGCGGAAACAGTATAACAGAAGAAGAATAAAAGCAAAATAGGCCGTGTTTCATAACCCCATGGGTGCCTTTCGCAGAAAGGCGGAGCATAGCTGCAAAGAAGCCGGCTGGCGAACCGGCCCGGGAGCGGATCTTTGCGTTGCCGTTTCTCTTTGCGATTGCTGCTTTTACGCCGACAAACGCAGCCTTCTTTGTTATCTTTCTTGGGCTTCCAAGAAAGTACGCCCCCGTTGCCTCCTCCCCCAAGCTCCAGTCAGCCAGGCCGAAAAAAGCCCCTCCTTTCAGTTGTTCCTGGCCCGCACCAGCTTTTCCATGCGCACGGTGGTGCCCTGGCCCACCTGGCTTTCAACGCGCACAGCGTCCATAAAGCTCTGCATCACAGCAAAGCCCATGCCGCTGCGCTCCTTTTCGGGCTGGGTAGTATAGAAGGGCTGCATGGCCTGCTCCACGTCCGGAATACCGCAGCCCTGATCGGACACCGCCAGGGACAATACGCCGTTTTCCCCCAATGACGCTTCCAGGGCGATGGTGCCGCCCTGCTCCCGGTAAGCATGCACAATGGCATTGGTCACGGCCTCGCTGACGGCGGTACGGATATCGGACAAAACATCCATGGTGGGATTGAAGGGCACGGCAAAGGCCGCCACGGCAATGCGCGCAAAGCTTTCGTTTTCCGGGCGGGCGTCAAACTCCAGCCGCATATGATTGAGCGTTTTCATCCTTTGGCCTCCTCTTCCCCGATCACCGGAATGATCCGCGCCAAGCCGGACAGATCGTATACCCTTTTAACCTGGGGCGACAGGTGCATAAGTGAAACTGTGCCGCCCCGGGCCTGCAAGGCGCGGTAACGCCCCAGAATGACCCCAAGGCCCGATGAATCCATGAACGGCATATCATTCAGATCAATCACCAGATGCCGGATGCGGGGATCGGTGAGCAGCGCGTCCATATCACGGCGTATGCCCGATGCGGAGCACTGGTCCAGTTCGCCTGTCAGGCGAACCAGCAGCACATCCTGTTTGCGTACATGTGACAGCATACATATCCCTCCACAGTGTTTGCAAGGGGTATTCCCCTTTTCCTCCCCCTTATCCTGCCTCGAAAAAGGTCGATTTATGCAGAACGGGCAAAATCCGTTCGCGCGCCCCGCGCGTTTTCTGGCATTTTGTTTTCCATCGGCGCAAATCATTGTTTTTTCCGTCGGTTTGTGCTATGATAAGCGGGTACACAACAAAATAACAGAAAGCAAGGGATTTTTTTATGAGCAAAAAAAAGATCAAACGCCCCCAGCAGTACAAGCGTCCCCAGGAACGCACCTTCAAGGATTGGTGGCAGGCCCAAAGCGGCATCACCCGCAAACGCATTGTCTGGGGCTGCGCCGCCATTTTGGCCGTGATCGTGCTGCTGCTGGTTTACTATTTCGCCATCTATGACGACGGCTCCATCAAGGTGCGCGACAACGCCCTGGTGGACGTACAGGAAAACTGGCTGGTTGGCCAGCGCAGCAGCGGCAAGAACAGCACCTATTATCATTTTGCCGATGTGTCCACCCCTGAAGGCTATACGCCCGCCGGCAGCGCCCTGGCCACAGAGCTGCAGCAGACGTTCAGCTTTGAAAAGGACAATATCACCGTATCCGTCAATCCGGTAAACGGCAGTGTGGATGAGGTTGCGGACAGCGTATACAGCCGCATCGGTGCTTTTGTGGGCGAAAACGGCTCGGTGGGCACGCTCAGCGAATACCAGAGCAAACTGGGCGCCTGCAAGTATTTCATTTATACCACCGCCTACACGCTGGAGGATGGAAGCGATTATTTTTCCAAGTCCCTGGTGCTGTACGCGCCCAGCAGCTTCAAGGATGGCTGCATCCTGATATCGGTAGCTTCCCAGGAGGACCTGGCCGAGGACGCGATGCTGACCGAGGCGATCACCGCCCTGGACGCTGTTACGCTGCCCGCCGGCAAATAAACGAAAACGCATCCATTCAGCAGGGAACGGCCCCACCGTTTCCTGTTCTTTGTTATAGAATCATCCTATAGCTCATTATATTTTTCAGGTATTGGACAGCGGTCTGGCCTTGCTGTATAATACCAACCATCAAAGCAAGGAGGTAAGCGCCATGAAGCCCAGCATTTGCTGTTGCCGTTCCCGAATGTGGACGATGCGTATGCGCCGTGCGCTGCTTTGCCTTGCTGTTTTCCGAATGTGACGCCCAGTGTCATCTTCCATGCGCAGATCAGGGGAAGCAGCAAAAAGGCCGCTTCCCTTTATGATTGAAAAAATGGTTTAATTTGGAAAGGAGCCTATCCCATGAAAAAGCTGATCGCTGTTGTTTTGTCCCTTGTACTGACCTTGTCCCTGGCTTCCGCCCTGGCCGATACCATCACCATCGCGGTGCCCAACGATGCCACCAATGAAGGCCGCGCCCTGCTGCTGCTGCAAAGCGCCGGCGTTCTGACCCTCAAGGAGGGCGCCGGCCTGGAAGCCACCAAGGCTGATATCGAAACCACGACCGTGGACATTGAAATATATGAAGTCGTGGCTGATAACGCCCCCAACGTGCTGGCCGATGTGGATTACGCCATCATCAACAACAACTATGCGCTGGATGCCGGCCTGAATCCTGTAGCCGATTCCCTGCTGATTGAGGATGCCAATTCCCCCTACGTGAACGTGGTCAGCGTGAAGGAAGGCAATGAGGATTCCGACGCCGCCAAGGCCCTGGCCGCGGCCCTGACCAGCCAGACCGTTGTGGATTACATCAACAACACCTACGGCGGCAGCGCCATCGCCACCGTGGCCGAACCCACCGACGGCTTTGACGCCACTGTGGATTATGACGCGCTGAAAGGCACCACCATTTCCGTGGCCGCCACCCCCATTCCCCATGAGCAGGTGCTGAAGATCGCCGCCGAGATCCTGGCCGAAAAGGAAATCTCCCTGGACATCATTGTAGTAACCGATTATACCACGCCCAATGAATTCGTGGAAAGCGGTGAAGTATTCGCCAACTACTTTGCGCATCAGCCCTACCAGGATAACTTCAACGCCCAGACCAACGGCCACCTGGTGACCATCGCGGGCATCCACGTGGAGCCCATGGCCCTGTACGGCGGCCAGCAGAGCGATCTGAGCGCCCTGGGCATCGCCAAGTAAATCCCCCGTCCAAATGAACGAACCAACACACCGGCAGCATTTTGCCGCCGGTGTGCTTTCCTGTTATAGGGAGGATCCTGTATGATCGAATTGCGCAACCTGTCCAAAAGCTTTGTCACCGCCGAGGGGCCGGTGGATGCCCTGAAGCGCGTGAGCCTGACCATTCATGACGGCGATATCTACGGTATCATTGGCATGAGCGGCGCGGGCAAAAGCACCCTGGTACGGTGCATCAATATGCTGGAGCGCCCCACCGATGGCGCCGTCATCTGGGACGGCACCGACCTGGGCAAGCTCAGCAAAAAGGAAATTCAGCAGGTGCGCCATCAGATCACCATGATTTTCCAGTCCTTTAACCTGCTGACGCAGCGCACCTGCCTGGAAAACATCCTGCTGCCGCTGAAGCTGACCCATGTCCCCCGCGCAAAGGCGCGCGCCCGGGCGCTGGAGCTGCTGGAAACGGTGGGCCTGCCCGATAAGGCCAACGCCTATCCGGCCCAGCTGTCCGGCGGCCAGCAGCAGCGCATCGCCATTGCCCGGGCGCTGGCCACCAATCCCAAGGTGCTCCTGTGTGACGAGGCCACCAGCGCCCTGGACCCCAAAACCACCCATGCCATCCTGGATCTCATCCGGGATATCAACCGCACCATGGGCATCACGGTGATCGTGATCACTCACCAGATGAGCGTGGTGCAGGAGATCTGCAACCGTGTGGCCATCCTGGAAAACGGCGCCGTGGCGGAGGAGGGCGAGGTAAGCCAGGTATTCTCCAATCCCAAAGCGCAGGCCACCAAAGCGCTGGTATATCCCGATGTCGCCAAGGGCATGGAGCCCGACGCCGGCGAAAACGCCCAGAATGTCCGCGTGGTTTTCCAAGGGAACGACGCCTCCAAAAAGCCCATGATCGCCTCCATGGCCATTGACTGCCAGATCGCCGCCACCATCCTGTCCGCCACCACCCGCACGCTGAACGGCAAGGCATACGGCAACATGCTGCTGCGCATCCCCGGCGGGCCGGACGAACTGGCCCGCGCGGTCAAGTACCTGAGCGCCGAGCCCAACGTGGTGGTTCAGGTGGACGCCGAATATACTCCCGAGGAGGCGCAGCATGAATAACTATATAGCCACTTACTATAACGCCGATAAGCTGGCCAAAGCCTGGAGCGTGATCCGCAGCGACTTTCTGCGGGAAACCTGCACCACGCTGTACATCACCCTGGTGGCCACGCTGTTTGCCATCCTGATCGGTCTTCCCCTGGGTGTGATCCTGGTAACGGGCGATCAAAAAGGCATTCGCCCCCTGCCCAAGCCGCTGATGGCCTTCCTGAACGGGTTTATCAATCTGCTGCGCTCGGCGCCCTTCATTATTTTGATCGTGGTATTGATGCCCATCACCCGCGCCATCGTGGGCCGCGCCGTGGGCAATACGGCGGTCATCGTGCCGCTGATCATCGCGGCCTTCCCCTTTGTGGCGCGCCTGGTGGAGGGATCGCTGCGGGAAGTCAATTCCAACATCATTGAAATGTCCCTGTCCATGGGCGCCACCGCCTGGGAAACGGTTTTTCATGTGATGCTGCCCGAGAGCGTGCCCTCGCTGATCACCAGCTTTACCACGGCCATTACCACCATCCTGGGCTACACCGCCATGAGCGGCGCGGTGGGCGGCGGCGGCCTGGGCAATCTGGCCATCACCCAAGGCCAGCAGCGCTACAACCAGGCCGTGCTGCTGGCGGCGCTGATCGTGCTGGTGCTGCTGGTGCAGATTTTCCAGAGCTTTGGCACCTGGCTGGCCCGAAAGGCTGACAAGCGCATCAAGGAATGATTCATCCTGCCACATACCGTACAAATCTATACTTATGGAAAACCACCAACCGGCAAGCAATCCCGGCTGGTGGTTTTGCGTTATCCCCCTCTTCCTGTAGAAACAGGCAGACGGAAATTTGATTGGCGGGGAATACGTGCTTTCTTCCCGGGGAGGAAAGCTACAAAGAAGCCGGCTGGCGAACAGGCCCGGGATGCAAAAACAAACAATTTGCGCCATCGGCGTTTATGGTGGCAAATGCAGGTTTCGTTGCGCAGCTTTCTTTTCCAAAGAAAGCGCACAGTATCAGGGGCCATGAATTGGCGTTACTCGCCCGCGCCCAGATTCAGCACCGGCACGGTCTGGCTGCCTTCGCCCGCCATGTAGGTGGGCAGCTGGCCGTCCCACTGG